>CAXYUI010000016.1:0-15488 GCA_964291975.1 uncultured Formivibrio sp.
GCGCTCATCGGCGACGCCGGGGCGCTGCAAGGCATCGCGGGCGCTTTGCGCGCGCGCCATGGCCAGCGCGCGTAGCTGTTCGGCGTCGATCTGGATGCTGGCCAGCAAGAGTTTTTCCATTTCCGCATCGATTTCCGCGGGCGCGGAGGCTGTTTTGGGCAAGGGCGGCAAACCTTCTCGCGCATAGACCTCTTGCAGCAGACGCGCGCGCTCGTTGCGGTCGATGCTCAAGCGCTTGGCGTCGACCGATTCACCCCGACTGGCGAGCAAGGCCAGCTTATGGGCGCGCAGTTTTTCTTCCAGTACGCTGCGTTTAAGGCCTTCCCGATCGGTTTGCGCATCCGCCCAGCCCGCGATGTCGAGCTTGAGCGCCGGACGATCGGCCAGCGCTTGCGCCAATTTGGCCAGCGCATTGGCATCGCTCAGCGTGGCGCTGCCGGGCGCGAATTCCACATAAGAAAGGCTGGCGTCGCCGCCGACCAGCGCGGCCAGTGCATCAAAGGGCGCGGTCACGGTTTTTTCCAGCAGATTGACCAGCACTTTCCAGATGACGCGGCCGACTTTGAATTCAGGGTCGTCGAGCGTGCCTTCTATGGGCAGGTTGACGTTGATCTGGCCGCGCCGGTCGGTGAGGATGGCGAGCGCAAACTTCACGGGCAAGCCGACGGCATCCGGGCTATCGCTTTTCTCGCCCAGCGTGAACTGGTCGAGCAAGAGCTGGTTGCGCGCTTTCAGTTGCCGGTCGTCGATGAAATAGGCCAGGTCGAGCGAGAGCTTGCCCTTTTCGATGCCGTAGCCGGCGTATTTGGCGGCATAGGTCGAAGCAGCCGTGAGTTCATAGCCTTTGACGCTGGCCTTGATGTCGGCATAGGTTTTCTTGGCCAATGGGTTGAGACTGCCGGCGATCTGTACCGGCGCGCTGCGATCCACGCTGCCGCGCAAATCCAGTGTGGCGCGGGCTTTTTCATCGCTCGACAAACCCGCCAGCACCCCGCTCATGCCAGTCAGATTGGCGGTGAAGTTGGGTGGAATCAAACAGTCGGAATCCTGACTCGCCCCGCCGGGGAGCCCGGTGCGCCCGATGCGGATCGGCGGCAAAGGCGCTGCCTGTTTGGCTTCGGCTGCAGGCGCAGAGGCTTGTTGCGTCACCGAGGTTTTGCGACCCTCTTGCGCTACGATGTCTTGCAAATTGAGCCGGCCGTTCTGGTTGACGATAAAGCGCGAGTAGAACTGGCGCAGCGCGATTTCATCGACAGACACTTTGAGCGGAGCGAGGTCGGTGTCGATGCCTTTGAATTCGAGTGCGCGCCATTTCAGGAAATCCTGTCCGGAAATCTTGTCGATCGCATGAAAATCGCTCACGCCAAATTGACCACGATAATGGCCGGACAGCGCCGGTTGCGTGGCCAGTGCCAGTTCGCCTTTGGCGCCGACAAAGCCGCTGGCTAGCCGGATATTCAGCCACTGGGTGAAGTAGGGCTGGCTATAGGCCGCATCCAAACCTTGCAGATCAAGCTGCCATTTTCCAGAGAAGGGCAGGGGCGTGAAATCGCCCGTGATCGCCATTTGCCCCCGCTTGCCGGCTTTGGCTGAGAAATCCAGTTTGGCCGGCGTATTGGCGGCGGTGTCGATGCCGCTGACTTTCAGCGCCAGTTCATGCAGGGCAATGGGCGCGGGGTTGGCCAGCGTTTGATCGACAAAGCGGACGGCGAAATCGTCGAGTGCGAGTTCACCCACTTTGACCCGCCACGCGGCTTCTTGGGCTTGGGGGTTGGGCGGCGGCGTCGATGGCGCAGTGGGGCGAGCCGTCAGTTGCGTGAAGTTGATGGCGCCATCCTTGCCGCGCGCAACGCGCAGATCGCCGCCTTGCGCGCTGATTCGCGCCAGATCGAGCTGGCGCTGGCTCAGGTTGAGCGCGAGACCGTCGATGCGGAAAGCCGGCAGGGCAAAAATCGTTTCCTGACCTTGTTTGAGCGCGAGCTGTTCCAGGGCGATTCCGCCTTGCAGCAGCACGGTTTGTTCATCGCGACGCTGGCGGAATACCAGATTCAGGTCGGCGGAAAGCTGGCCGGATGGCAAATGCACGCCATCAGCCAGCGGCACATAAGCCAGATAATCGGGCAGATTCAGGTGATCGAGCTTGAGCGCGAGCGAGGTTTCTCGGCTGTCCTCAAAGGGTTTGGTTTTACCGGTGAGCGCAAACGCACGGCCGTTGAGCTTGCCTGAGAGTCCCGGTTCGACAAAATCGTCGAGCATGTCGGGTAGGGTGGAGACAAAAGGAATGGCGAGCACGAGATCGCTGATTTCTTGGCGGCTATTGAGGTGGCGGTCATCAAAAACGAGCTGGCCACCCAGAATGCGGATATTGTTGATCGAAAAGCGCGGCAGCGGACCCGATTCTTGGGCTGGCGCGTTTTGGGGGCGATCGAGCAAGTCCGAGAAGTTGTAGCGATCCGCAGTCAGCCGCACCACGCGAATCTGCGGCTTTTCCAGCGTCACTTCGCGCACCACCGGGCCGCGCCGCCATAGGCTGGCCAACTCCAGATCCACGGTCAATCCGGCAAAGCGCACAAAATCGCCTTCTTTTTCGGTCAGCGCAAAGTTGCGCACTTCGGCTTTGAACAGAAAGGGATTGAAATAGATTTTACCAATACTGACTTGGCGCTTTAGTTTTTCTGACAATATTTGTTCTGCTTGCGGCCGTGCAATCAAAGGCACAATCAGAAAACCCACGACAGCATAAACAAGCAAGGGGATTCCGATCCAAAGCAGCGGTTTTTGCGCAGATTTCAGTGAAAATTTCATTTTCTTGACTCGAAATTAATAAATTTGCATTTCCTGTGTCAGGAATGGTGGCGGCAAAACCCTTTTATCCGTCAATCGTTACAGACCCTTTCACTTGGGTCGGCTCGCTCAAGTACAATGCCGTTTCGAGGATGAAAACCGTTTTGCTGCAGTGCCGTCGGTGGCGGCGCGAAAAGGAATGATCTTCGCGGCATTTTTTGGGGCGAGCCCCGGGGCGATTGTACCCGCTCTGGCGATTCTAGCCGCCCGTATCGAGGCTTGCCGCCAAGACGTTTCTGGCTTCTGAGGTCAAGAGGCTTGTGCCGGGCATCCTTGGTCTGCATTGCAATGGCGCGTGTGCGCCGATGAGAAGGACAAGCTCGTGGTATTTTCGATTTTCAAAAAAAACAAGTCGGATCAATCTAGGTCTTCGCACGCCGAGGTCGAGGCGCCTGCGCAGGTGGCTGTGCCTACTTCGGCGCCGAGCACCTTGTCGCAAGGCTTTGGTCACGACGATCTGGGGATTGAGGTTTGCAGTGGGTCGGAAGGACTCACCCCCGCTGAAGAACAGGCGGCCATGTCTTATGCGAATGCGCAAAACCAAGATGCTCAGACTGTATTGCGCGCAGAGATCGCTGCGATCAAAGGGCAGCGTCGCTTTGATACTTGGTTGATGTTGTTCGAGTTGTACCAGCAGACCGGGCAGCGCAGCGCCTTTGATGAGTTGGGTTTGGAGTTCGTTGCCGAATTTGAAAAAACGCCGCCAATTTGGCGCGCTTTGCGCCCTGTCGCGCCAGCCTCGGCGCCTGCTGGCGCCAGCATCGTGACTTTTGGCACCAAGCTGACCGATGCCACGATTAAGCGTGAAATTGAGAATTACCAGAAGCTGTGTGGCAAACCCGGCGCATTGCGACTCGATTTTAGCCGTGTCGCAGAAATAGACTCGCTGGCGGCGGTGGAATTATTGTCCTGCTGGCAACACAGCAGAAAGCCCGGACAGGCTCCGCAGTTGGTGGGTTGGCACAATTTTGCCAAGTTGCTGCAAGGCAAAATTGCGGTCGGTCGCCGTGATCCTGGTGAGGCGCCGTTCTGGCTGCTTTTGACTGAGGTCTATCAGGCGCTGGGGCAGCTGGAAGAATTTGAGAATCTCGCGATCGATTATGCGGTGACTTACGAGGTCTCCCCTCCGTCTTGGGATGCGCGTTTTGCCCCGAAAACCGCGATTCGCGAAGCTGAAAAAACTGCTGAAAGCGCTCCGGCGTCAGCGGGAGAAGGCTTGCAGATCAGCGGTAGCCTGATTGCGCAAAACAGCGCTGCGCTCGATGAGGTGCGTGACTACATCAAGACCGGCGCCACGCATCTGGTGCTTGATTTCAGCAGGGTTGACCGGCTTGATTTCGAGTCTGCTGGCCAGTTGTTGAACATCGCCATGGCAGTACTGCAAGACGGCAAGACCTTGGTTATCCGTCAATGCAATGAGCTGGTGCTGGCGATGTTGCGCATCATGAGTATTCCTGATTTGGCGCAGGTTGAACGGCGCAGAAGTTAAGCTCCTTCCTGTTGAGTCACGGCGCTCATCGAGATGGGGCATGCCTCATTAACGGTGCGCCGTGTTCAGGGTAACGACTTCGGACATCGCCTTGCCGCAACGCCTGATCGGCTGATGCCCTGTGTGGCTCGCTTGGATCGGATCATCGATCTTGCGGCTGATCGTTCGACACGGCGTTCCTCATCGCACAGCGCTGAATGGCACTGGTAGAATCGCGCCATGCCTGCACCTATCCCCCTTCTTCGCTTACTCAATTCCTCTCATTTTTTGTCAGGCGCCGTTATTGCCGAGCAACTAGGCATTTCGCGCGCCTCGGTATCCAATGCGCTGACCGATGCCGAACAGTATGGGATTGTGCTTGAACGTCGCCATGGCCTCGGTTATCGCCTTGCCCAGCCGATTGAATGGCTGGAACCCGCAACGATTCGTGCGGGCTTGCGATCAGAGAGTGTTTTTAATATCGAAGTGGTCGATCGCATTGAATCAACCAATCGCGCTCTGTTGGCTGATCCGCGTCATGGGCGGGTTCTGGCGGCTGAATGGCAGGATGGCGGACGGGGGCGACTGGGGCGCAAATGGCTGGGCGCGCTTGGTGGCAGTCTGCTTTTTTCCCTGGCGTGGACTTTTCCGGGCGGACTGGCTCAGTTGGCCGGGCTGCCGCTCGCGGTGGGCGCGATTCTGGCGAAGACCTTGGCGGATCAGGGTGTTCATGGCATTGGATTGAAATGGCCTAACGATCTCTTGTTGCCACAGGGTAAGGTGGGCGGCATCTTGATTGAAATGCAGGGCGATGCGCTAGGCCCGGCGCAGGTGGTCATTGGTATTGGCATTAACCTTGCGCTGCCTGCGCACTGGCAAGCGCAACTCGATCAACCATCGGCCACTTTGCAGACGGCGGGTCTGACGCTTGGACGCAATGTTTTATTGGCGCTGTTGCTCCGCGAGCTGGAAGTGATGCTGGCGCGGTTTGCGCGTGAAGGCTTTGCGCCCTTTCAGTCGGAATGGGAGGCTCGCCATCTTTGGGCCGGGATTGAAGTGGAAGCGCGTGCGCCAGATGGTCGTGTGATCGCCGGAGTGGCACGCGGAGTGGCGGCCGATGGCGCTTTGCGCGTACAAACGAGCGATGGCGAGATTCTGATTCATGCCGGCGATATCAGCCTGAGAAAACGCAATGAACCTGCTGCTTGATTTGGGAAATACCCGCTGCAAGTGGGCAATGGGCGAGGCGGGCGGCGCCGCCGCTTCTTTCGATGCCTTGTGCCTGCAGTGGCAGGATTTGCCTGCGCCCGAGCGCATTGTGGCTTGCGCCGTTGGCTCTGGCGAGCTGCAAGCGGCCATTACTGGCTGGATGTTGGCGCGCTGGGGTAAGCCGGTGGAATGGATAGTGGCTCGCGCTGCTGCGGGAGGGGTACGAAATGGCTACGCCAACCCCCAGCAACTCGGTGCGGATCGCTGGGCTTGCGCCTTGGGCGCCCGCGCATTATTTCCTCAGCGCGATTTGGTGATTGTTTCTGCAGGCACGGCTTTGGTGGTCGACGCTTTGAACGCCGAAGGTCTGTTTTTGGGCGGCATGATTGCGCCAGGGTATCGCTTGATGAAGCAAGCCTTGGCCACGCAAACGGCACGCTTGCCGCTGGCTCAAGGAGCGTGTGTCGATTTTCCGGATAATACGGCCGATGCCATTGAGTCTGGCTGTGTGAGCGCGCTGTGCGGAGCCATGCTGGCGATGTGTCGGCGTTTGCCGGCGGCAGACCTCGTATTGACTGGCGGAGATGCCGCGCTATTGGCAACTCACCTTAACAGGCCGGTGCACGTCGTGGATAATCTGGCGATCCGGGGCTTACAGGCTCTTGTTGAGGAACGCACGCAATGAAAAAGCTGTTTTTCATTCTGGCCATTTTGAATCTGCTCTTCTTCGGTTTACTCAAGATTTATGAGACGCCGTCGCCCATTGATTGGCGCGCGCGAGAAGTGCGTGCGGATAGTGTGAAGATCGTAACGGGGCAGTTGGCGGTCAGCGCTGCGCCGACCCCTGTGGCACAGGCGAGCGCGCCTGTAGTCGTGGTCGCTGAAGTGGCTTCTGCGCCTGAGCCTGCCGTACGTGAAGAGCAGGTTTGTCGTCGACTGGTCGGAGTGACTCCGGATCTGCTGGCGATTGCGCGCAGTCGAATCAAAACTGCGCGGCTCACTGCCGAAGAGCGCAGCATCGGAGAAAATCGCTTTTGGGTTTACATTCCACCACTGGCCTCGGCTGAGGCTGCACGCAAGAAAGCCGAGGAGCTGGCTGGTTTGGGGATCGACGACTTTTACCCGATCAACAATGGCAGCAAATGGCAAAACGCCGTGTCGCTGGGGGTGTACAGCACGCGAGAAGCGGGGGAAAAACGTCTGGCCATGCTCAAAGCGGCGGGAGTGCGCTCAGCGCAATTGCGCGATAAGGATGACACGCCGCGCCCCGCGACTTTTATCTTTAGTGCCTTACCCATCGCCGATCTGGAAAAGCTCGAAAAAATCAGCAAGCAATTGCGCGGTGCGCACCTGCAAAACTGCTCCTGATTACGGGTAGCTGTAGAAACGCCAGCGTGCGGATTCGCTAAGCGTGGGGATCGGCGTGGCGTGGATGACGGTGGGTGCTGGGCGTGGCGGCACAATCGCGTGCGCCGGCATCCGATTGGCGGGTAAGACCAGAGGGCTGGTTTGTGGCCGTGGCGCTTTGGTGATTTTGGCCGGCTTTTTCCGCAAGGGCGAATACACCGAGGGCGCGCGCTTGAGCGTCGGCCGCGTGGTGATCGCTGAGAAGGCCGGGCTGCTCAGTGTCAGAGCCAGTAGTGCGGCGATCAGCACTTTCATGGCGCGCCCCCAACGAAACGCAGATAGTCACCGACTTCCAGCCGCTGCCCTCGGTCGATCTGTGCGCTGGAAAACAAGGGTTGTACCTCTGTCACCGTCAAAGAGCCCACTGCTTCCTCGGCCATTGTTGCCAGTACCGGCTGACCGGGCCTTAAGCGGTAAGCTTGCAGACGATCTCCGGCGTGGATCAGACTGCTGGCGCCAGCGTCGAAAAATACCTTGCGCCCTTCCACGCGCACGATGCGTGCGGAAAAAGGCAGGCAGCGCACTTCCTCTTGTACGGATTGAATCGCTTCCTTGAGTTTGCTGTCGACCAACTGCCCAAAGTCGGTTTCATAAAAGCGCGCCTTGAACACCCATTCCGGATGTTGCGCCACATCGCCTTCGACCTCGCCGCTGACGCGATGACGCTTAATGAGTGCTCCGGAAATCCCGTCGAATAACAAAAGATCCATTTCGAAACGGCGAAAAGCTGGCGTGGCTTTAATGCCGAGACCGATGAAATCGAAGATGGGAAGATCAAGGCTGCGTTTGCGCTCACCTGGGCGCAAATGACGATTAGCCGTCGGCAGATAGGCCTCGCCTTCCACGCCCGCATCACGCAATACGCCGCCTAGAACAAATTGCACCCCAAAGCGGCGTGCAAGCAGGCGCACCTGCTCGGCGTCGTATTGCGGCTCTCCTGACGTCAACGCAAATGCCGCATCGTGGATGCTGACTTGTGGCAGGAAGCGATTGCTGTCTTGCAGACGTCGCGCCATTTCCGCTTGCAGCGCTTGCGGAAAATCGGGCATGTCGGGTAATTGTGCCGGGTGCATGACCCAGAAATGGCTCAGCAACACTTTGCGGCGGTAATCTGCGCCAGTGCATGTGGTGGTGGCTACTTTGGCGGACGGTGCGCTCGGTTTAGGCGGCTGCACATCCAATAGCACATGGTAAAAAAGCTTGGTTTGCCATTCGCGCAGCACCGTGTAGTTGCCCTGCGGCGTTCCGCGCACAGTTTGCGCTTCGCTGAGCGTGTGCTGGCTATTGCTGAGTGAAGATGCTTTGACTTGCGCGCCTGCGTGCAAGCTGGCGTTTTCCAGTGCATCTGCAATGGCGGCGCTGCGCGCGGCCTCGGCACCGGATTCGCCGAGCGGCGCAACGCCAGCGAATTCGGCTGCTTGCGCAAGGTGGCTTAGCAGGAGCAGCAGGACGCCGATTTTTTTCATTTGGACAAATAGAAGTTGCTGCTCGGGGCGGAGGCGGCTTGTGCCGATTGGTTGTCATGCGCTGGAGCGGCCGTCACCGGAGCTTCTGTCGGTTTGACGGTCACTTTGGCGGCGGGGGAGGCCGCACTCAAAGCCAACTTTCGACTCGCCGCACTGGCATCCTGATAGAAATCGCCACCGAGCTGCAATTCCAGAACGGTTTCGTAACTGCCGCCGGGCAATGGGTTCGTGCTGAGAACGCGCGCGCCGCGCAGATACGCTTCGATGTACACCCGAAAACTATCATTAGTCAGTGCCACCGCTGACACGGTACTGGTGCCGGTCAACTTCAGGCCGTCGACTGTTTCTGCCAGTGCGCGGTAGGCATCGAGCTTGGAGGCTCGCATGGCCATGATTCGGCGTTGTTCCTGGGAAAGGCCTTCGATATTGGGCAGGGCGCCATAGCCGACGGCGGTGACGCGCTGTGGCAATACAATGGGCGGCAGTTCTGTGCTGGCCATTGGGGGCGGGGGTTCCGTGATGACGGCAGGTTTTTGCCCGGATTGCACACAGGCCAGAAGCGGAATAACTGCAAGAAAAATGAAAGACCGACGCATCGCCCACTCCAAATCAGGTTTTGCGTCAGTCTATAACAAGCCGGAAACCGGCGCATCGTCAGCGTTTAATGAAGACCAGATCCCACACACCATGGCCGAGTTTGAGGCCGCGATTTTCGAATTTGGTCAGCGGACGATAGTCTGGACGGGGCGCATAGCCGTCTGCGGTATTTTCCAGCGCAGTTTCTCCCGAGAGCACTTCCAGCATCTGGATCGCATAGTCTTCCCAGTCGGTAGCCAGATGCACATAGCCGCCCTGTTTGATGCGCGAGACCAGCAGTTTCAGAAAAGCCGGCTGGATCAAGCGACGTTTGTTGTGGCGCTTTTTATGCCACGGATCGGGGAAGAAAATGTGTGCGCCATCAAGCGTGTCGGGCGCAATCATGTTTTCCAGCACTTCCACGGCATCGTGCTGAATGATGCGGATATTGGTGAGCCCTTGCTCGCCGGTGAGCTTGAGCAAGCTGCCTACGCCGGGCGTGTGCACTTCCACGCCTAGAAAATCTGTATCGGTGCGGCCGGCTGCGATTTCTGCGGTGGCCTGACCCATACCAAAACCGATCTCCAGCACCTTGGGCGCAACGCGGCCAAAAGCGGCGTGCAGATCGAGCGGTTCGGCGCGGTAGTCGAGGCAAAATTGCGGGCCAAATTCTGCAAGCGCGCGTTCCTGCCCTTTGGATAAATGCCCTTGGCGCAGGACAAAGCTGCGAATCCGCCGCATGAAATCGGGGTTATCCGTGTCCGGGGTTTCCGGCGTCATGTCTGTAGTCATCAATCAAGTCTTTATTGTTAAGCCGGCCAAGGCGCGAGATCGCCTCGCCCTGGGTTGGCTCGGTTTTATTTCGCGCCAATCATCCCGCTGATCGGCCTCCATGGGGCGGGGGAGCACGGCTTGCGCGGCTATGGGGCGGCCAGGAAAGCGGCGCGACCGGCTTCGACTGCGAGCTTCATCGCGTGCGCCATCAGAACCGGATCTTTCGCGCCGGCAATGGCGGTGTTCATCAGCACGCCATCGCAACCGAGTTCCATGCCGATGGCGGCATCGGAGGCCGTACCCACGCCAGCATCGACCAGCACCGGCACCTTGCTCTGCTCAATAATCAGGCGCAGGTTCCACGGATTCAGAATGCCCATGCCCGAGCCGATCAGCGAGGCGAGCGGCATGATCGCGCAGCAGCCAATTTGCTCCAATTCGCGCGCGATGATGGGATCGTCCGAGGTGTACACCATCACGTCGAAGCCTTCCTTGACCAGCACTTCAGCCGCCTTCAGCGTTTCGCGCACGTTCGGGAAGAGGGTGTTCGGATCGCCCAGTACTTCGAGCTTTACCAACTTGTGATCGTCGAGCAGTTCACGCGCCAGACGCAGGGTGCGGATCGCATCGTCGGCGCTATAGCAACCTGCCGTGTTGGGCAGATAGGTAAATTCGGACGGCGGCAGATAGTCGAGCAGGCTGGGTTGGCTGGCGTCCTGACCGATATTCACGCGGCGGATCGCCACGGTGACGATCTCGGCGCCCGAGGCGTCAATCGCGGCGCGGGTTTCCGAAAAGTCTTTGTATTTGCCGGTGCCGACCAATAGGCGCGAGTTATAGGTCTTGCCGGCAATCTTGAATGAGTCTTGCATCACGAAATCCTTGCTTGATTAAAGGCGTGAAGAATGGCGGGATTAGCCGCCGCCCACGGCGACCACAACTTCCAGTTGATCACCGGATTGGAGTTCGGTTTGGGCATACAGGCTTTTGGGGACGATTTCGCCGTTGCGCTCGATGGCAATGCGTTTCCCGGTCAGCTCAAGGTGAATCACTAAGCCGGCACAGGTCAACGGCGCAGGGAAAGGGCGGAGTTCGCCATTGATAGAAAGCTCGATCACGGTGGCTTCGTTTGAGAAGAAAGCGCGCATTTTATCACGCACGCCTCACCAGATCAGACGCGAACGCGCGCAATTCGGTAGACGCTGGGCATCTGGCGCAGATGGCGCATGATTCTGGCCAGGTGCGTGCGATTATTGACCTGCAGGGTGAATTGGATGGTGATGGCATTCTGTTCGCCAGTCACCGCTTGCTCATTCATCGTGACTGCGGCGACATTGGCTTCGGATTCGGCAATCGTCGCGGCGATGCTGGCCAGCGTGCCGCGCACATTGGAGGCCAGCACGCGAATGGTCACATCGAACATGCGGTTGACTTCGTGATCCCACTCAACATCAATCAATTTGTCGGCATCAGCACGGTTCTTCATCAAGACCGGGCAATCGTGGGTGTGAATGATCAACCCCTGATCTTTTTTCACAAAACCCAAGATCGGGTCGCCCGGAATCGGCTGACAACAACGGGCGAACTGGATGGCCATGCCCTCGGTGCCACGAATCGTCACCGCCGGAGGTTTGCGACCCGGGTGGTTTTCTTCGACCCATTGACCGGCCAGTTGCAATAAGCGTTTGGCCACGACGACAGCCAGGCGTTGACCCAGGCCGACATCCGCCAATACTTCTTCGCGGGTTTTGACATTGCTTTCGCGCAGATATTTTTCCCAAACCTCATCCGGGACAACTTCACGCATGCCCAGCGCGGTGAGTGCTTGGCCGAGCAGGCGTTCGCCCAGCATCACCGATTCATCAAAACGCAGGGTTTTAAGGAAATGACGAATATGCGAGCGCGCTTTACCGGTGGTGACAAAGGAAAGCCAGCTGGGGTTGGGGCGCGAATGCGCGGCCGTGACGATTTCAACTTGATCGCCATTTTGCAGCTTGGTGCGTAGCGCCACGAGTTCGTGATTCACCTTGGCGGCAATGCAGCGGTTGCCAATGTCCGAGTGCACGGCATAGGCAAAATCAACACAGGTTGCACCTTGCGGCAGATTCAAAATCTTGCCCTTGGGCGTGAACACATAAACCTGATCCGGGAACAGGTCGACCTTGATGTGTTCGAGGAATTCGACCGCATCGCCCGATTCTTCCTGCAATTCCAGCAAGGACTGCAGCCATTGGTGAGTCTTTTGCTGCACGTCGCTGAACGTCTCTTCGCCACTTTTGTACATCCAGTGGCTGGCTACGCCCGCATCGGCCACCCGGTGCATGTCTCCGGTGCGAATCTGCACCTCGATTGGCGTGCCATACGGCCCGAATAGCGTGGTGTGCAAGCTCTGGTAGCCGTTGGCCTTGGGGATGGCGATGTAATCCTTGAACTTGCCCGCAATCGGCTTGAACAGTCCATGCAATGCGCCCAGTGCCAAATAGGCAGAAGGAACATCTTTGACAATCACCCGAAAGCCGTAGATATCCAGCACTTCGGAAAAAGACAGATGTTTTTCCAACATCTTGCGGTGGATGCTGGCCAGATTCTTTTCGCGACCATACACCGTGGCGTCGATGGTTGCGGTGGCGAGCTTGTTGCGGATGCCGTCCAGAATTTTGGTCACGACTTCGCGGCGGTTACCGCGCGCGGCTTTGAGCGCCTTGGACAGCACCTCGTAGCGACGTGGATGCAGGTATTTGAAGGACAAATCGTCCAGTTCGCGGTAAATGCCGTTCAGACCAATGCGATTGGCGATGGGGGCGTAGATTTCCAGCGTTTCGCGCGCAATGCGTTTTTGCTTGTCCGGCCGCATCACATCCATCGTGCGCATATTGTGCAGACGGTCGGCCAATTTGATCAGCATCACCCGCAGATCCTTGGCCATGGCGAGCAGCATTTTGCGGAAGTTTTCCGCTTGGGCGATTTCCTTGCTCTGGAATTCCAGCTTGTCGATTTTGGACATGCCATCGACCAGTTCGGCGACGGTTTTTCCAAATTTCTCAATGATTTCCAGCTTGGTGATGCCACTGTCTTCCATGACATCATGCAGTAGCGCGCCGATCAGCGCGGGCGCATCAAGCTTCCACTGGGTCAGGATGATTGCGACGGCGAGTGGATGTGAAAGATAGGGCTCGCCAGACTGGCGGCTCTGGCCGCGATGTGCGGCTTCAGAAAAAAGAAAAGCCGTGCGCAATAACGCACGGTCTTCTGGTTTGAGGTACTGCGTTTCTTCCGTCAGCAGCTGGTTGGCCGCCGCAATCACATCCAAATGTCCTGCCAGCGCAGGGACGTCTTGGGGTGTAATCGCGGATGCCATGGCTGACTACACGCTTAGCTGCGATTGCGAGTGAGCATCTCAATGCCAACCAGGCCGGCCGACACTTCACGCAGCGCCACCACGGTGGGTTTGTCGCGGCCGGTGTGGTCGATCTGCGGGCTGGAACCGTGCTCAATCTGGCGAGCGCGGTAGGCGGCGACCAGGGTCAGGTCAAAGCGGTTTTCGATGCGATGCAGGCAATCATCAACAGTCACACGAGCCATGGTCTTACTCCGGTAAATTTGAAACCAAACGCGGATTATATCGTTAGCCCTTGTCGCTGGCGATCATTGACTGCACACAAATCCACTTATCCGGAAAATGAGCCCGATTTCAGGCTTTGAGACTGGCGATTAAGGCTTGGTGGCGGTCGCTTTGCGGCCCGAGGCGCAAACGTTCGGCGCGCACCACGGCAACGATTTCTGCAATGGCCTGGTCGAGGTTCTCGTTGACGATCACATAATCGAATTCGTCGACATGGCTGATTTCCTCGCGCGCCACGGCCAGACGTCGTGCGATGACTTCATCGCTGTCCGTGCCGCGACCGCGCAGGCGGGATTCGAGGGTTTCCAGCGAGGGCGGCAGTACGAAAAGGCCGATGGCCTGCGGGAAAATCCGTCGCACCTGCTGCGCGCCTTGCCAGTCAATTTCAAGCAAAATGTCGCGGCCGTCGTTGATGGCGGCGTTGATCCACTTTTGCGACGTGCCGTAATAGTTGCCGAACACATTGGCGTGTTCGAGAAAGTCCCCTTCAAGAATCATTTGCTCGAAGGTGGCGCGCTCGACAAAGTGGTAGTTCACCCCGTTGATTTCGCCTTCGCGCGGGGGACGGGTCGTGTACGACACCGACAACTGCACATTGGGTTCGGCTTTCAGTAGTGCGGCGACCAGCGTGGTTTTGCCTGCGCCCGAAGGCGCTGCGACGATGTAGAGATTACCTTTGGCCATGATGGCTCCTGCCAATAAACCAGAATGGGCTGCACTGTAGTGAAGTCATGCCCGGCTGGCAAATGATGCAACGACTACCAGCTAATGACGCTGGGCGATGAGCGCCGGAAGGCTGGCTGACTCATCCCGACTCCCGCGCCGATATAGGTCGGATCCGCTACCACATAGCGCTGCCCTTTGTGTGCGATCGTGTCGCCGCTTGGATTGGCATATTTGAAGCGAACTGCCGTCGCAATATGGCCGGGGTAACTCAAACCGACTACATCGAGCCCGGTCAGTTCATGCACCAGCCAGGCAAAGAAGACTGAACGGTCTTCACAATCCGAATACGGATAGAACAGGATTTCCTCGCCGAAGAAGTATTTCTCGTAGCCGAATTGATCCTCGTCGGTGCGGTAAGCAAAGGCTTTTTGCACGAAGGCGAGCAGGAAGTTGACCGATTGCTCTTCATTCATCCCCGCGAGCAGTGGGCGCAGTTCCCGCAACAGCGCGGCGCGGCTCAGCGGGCTCAGATCCGATGAAAAAGGAACGCGGATGTCGACTTGCGGGTAGGACTTGAGAAAATCGATCGCCTGTCTGTCATAAGGAATGACGACGCGGTATTTTTGGCCGGCATGAGACCAATTCAATTCCCGCGTCGCGGCTTGCGCGCGGGTGAACGCCAGCGAGCGCACGCGCAAATCCACCGGACGCAGATCGCCGGGATAGCGGGCATCATAGGTGTAGAACGCCTTCATGCTTTGGCCGCGATCGGCGGCCAGCACGGCGTAGTAGGGGATGTCTTTAACTTGCAGGAATTTGGTGCCGTAGACTTGCTGCGCCACGGCGACAAAGACATAGAGCTGGTCGTCCATATAGGCGCAGCGCACATCAAAGCCTGATTTAATCAGCAAGAACCACAGCAAGAGGTTCTGGTCGGTGACGCGGGTTGGCTGCAAGGTTTCGACATAGCGGCGCGTCAGCGTCAGATAGCTCCAGTCGTCCAGCGCTAGGGTTTTGCGGGCGAGCTGCAATTGCGCCAGCGCCGGTTCGAAATTCGAGGTGCCGATTCGCGTCCAGAATTCGCTCATGCTTTCGGCCGAAAGCGATCCGGTGCGCAGATTTTGCCGCCACGCCGGCAGCGCCGGAATGGCCACCAGATGGCCATAGAAGTCGATGCGCACCACTTCTCCGGCTGCCGGGCGGGGTGTGGCGATGATGGGTGGCGTAGGGCTCGGGGACGGTACTGGGATGGCGCTGGGTTGCATCGTGGGGCGCAGCGCCGGACGCACTGGTTTTTCGGCGGGAGCGGGCTTGGCGGTTGGCAGGACTTTGGGTTTGGGTTTGGGATCGCGCACCACGCCGTGCATGGCGTCGAATTCGCGCCACTGCGCTTTCAGAAAATCCGCAAACTGGCGATCGTTTTCATCCTTGAACTTGCGAAAGTCTTCCTGAATCT
>CAXYUI010000017.1:0-15252 GCA_964291975.1 uncultured Formivibrio sp.
CCTTGCGAGCGCTAGGACCTGAACCTAGTGCGTCTACCAATTCCGCCACCTGGGCATCTGGCTTTTCAGCCATTTTTATCTGTGTCATTCGAAGCGTTGGTGCCCAAGAGAAGACTCGAACTTCCACGCCCTTGCGAGCGCTAGGACCTGAACCTAGTGCGTCTACCAATTCCGCCACCTGGGCGCTTCGAACTGCGCTAAAATAAGCCAGCGCTGTCACAGAGGGCGCAATTATTGTCAAAAGAAGAACCCATGTCAAGAAAATCTGAAACAGAAAATACAAAAAAAATTGAAGAACCAAAAACCACGCCTCGCGCCCGAAAATTAAAGGGCCTGCGAGCCGAAGATCCGTTCCTTGCACGAGAACGTGAGCGTTACGAAAACCCGCTGCCGTCGCGCGAATTTATCTTGCAGATCCTGGAAGAGCGCGGTGCGCCGATCTTTGCCGATGAACTGATCCCGATGCTGGGCATCCGAAATACAGAAATCGAAGCTTTCGAGCGCCGCCTGAAGGCGATGGAGCGCGAAGGCGAGTTGATGGTCAACCGCAAGGGCGCGCTGTGCCTGCCCGCCAAAATCGAATTGATTCCCGGACGGGTGCAAGGCCATGGCGATGGTTTTGGCTTTCTGGTTCCCGATGCCGGTGGCGATGATCTGTATCTCGGCCCCAAAGAGATGGACAAAGTCCTGCATGGCGATCGCGTGCTGGTGCGCCAGATTGGCGTGGATCGGCGTGGCCGCCCGGAAGGCAAGATTGTCGAAGTGCTCGAACATGTGAACACCCGCCTGATCGGGCGTTTCCGTACCGAGCGCGGGGTGAATTACGTTACCGCAGAAGAAAAGCGCATCAGCCAGGAAATCTTGATCGAGCCGAAAGGTTCGATGAAGGCCAAGCCCGGCCAGGTGGTGATGGTCGAACTCCTGACCCAGCCGGCGCGCTATACCCAGCCGGTCGGCCGCGTGGTCGAAATCGTCGGCAACTATGCCGATCCGGGCATGGAAATCGAAATCGCGCTGCGCAAGCACAATCTGCCGCATGAATTTAGCGAAGAAGCCGAGGCGCAAGCTGCCGCCACGCCGCAAACCGTGATCAAGAAGGATTGGAAGCCCGTGCTGGGCGAAGTCGAGCGGGTCGATCTGCGTGATTTGCCGCTGGTGACCATCGACGGTGAAACCGCCAAAGACTTTGACGACGCTGTTTTTGCTGAAAAGTTGGGCAAGGGCTGGCGGCTGGTCGTGGCAATTGCCGACGTGAGCCATTATGTGCAGCCGGGCGATGCGCTCGATGAAACCTCGTTCGAGCGCGGCAATTCGGTGTATTTCCCGCGCCGCGTGATTCCGATGCTGCCCGAAGCACTGTCCAACGGCGTGTGCTCGCTGAACCCGGATGTCGAGCGCCTGTGCATGGTTTGCGATATGCAGGTTGGCCCCAAGGGCGCGGTCAAGGAATACCGTTTCTATCCGGCGGTGATGCGCTCGAAAGCGCGCTTTACCTATACGCAGGTTTGGGAAATTCTTTCGAACCCGGATGGCGATCTGGCGCGCGAGCGCGCACCGCTGGTACCGCATCTGCGTGATCTGTACGATCTCTTCAAGGCATTTTCCGAGGCGCGCCTCAAGCGCGGCGCAATCGATTTCGAAACTACCGAAACCATGATGCGCTTTGATGACAACGGCAAGATCACCGAGATTGTGCCGGTGGTGCGCAATGACGCGCACAAGCTGATCGAAGAATGCATGCTGGCGGCCAATGTCTGCGCCGCCGATTACATCGGTAAAAACAAG
This sequence comes from uncultured Formivibrio sp., assembly GCA_964291975.1. GTDB lineage: Bacteria > Pseudomonadota > Gammaproteobacteria > Burkholderiales > Chitinibacteraceae > CAXYUI01. Next base: position 1,786 of record CAXYUI010000017.1, read on the forward strand.
CATCCGGGTCTGTACCGCGTGCACGAAGGCCCAACGCCGGAAAAGCTCGAAAAACTGCGTCAATATCTGCGCGGCATGGCGCTGATGCTGGAAGGCGGCGAAGACCCGCAAGCTGGCGATTACGCAGTCTTGCTGGAAAAAATCAAGGAACGCCCGGACGCTTCCTTATTGCAGACCATGTTGCTCAGATCTTTGCAGCAGGCGGTGTACAGCCCGGACAATCAAGGCCATTTTGGTCTGGGTTATGAAGCGTATACCCACTTCACGTCGCCGATTCGTCGTTATTCCGATTTACTGGTGCATCGCACGATCAAGGCGATTTTGGCGGGCAAAAAGTACAAGCCGGCGCGCAAGTGGGATGCGTTGGGGCTGCAAACCTCGATGACCGAGCGCCGCGCCGACGACGCCAGCCGCGATGTGCAGAATTGGCTCAAGTGCTACTACATGCAGGACAAGGTCGGCGAAGAATTCGACGGCGTGGTGTCGGCTGTCACCAGTTTCGGCATTTTCGTGCTGCTTGAAGGCGTGTATGTCGAAGGCCTGGTGCACATTTCGGAACTGGGCGTGGATTATTTCCACTACGACGAAGTGCGCCACGAATTGAAAGGCGAGCGTTCTGGCCAGATTTATCGCATGACCGAACCGGTGCGCGTGAAGGTGGCGCGCGTCGATCTGGAAACCAGTCGCATTGATTTTGTCCTGGCTAAATCAAGCACTGAATCTGGTACAGGTTCGGTATCGCGCAAGCCGCGAGAATCGGCGGGGAATAAACCGCCCAAAGCACGCGCCCGGCGCTGATTAGTGCCCCAAATGCTTAAGCATTTCGCACAAGAAGGCTTGTTGTTCCGGCTTGATGTCGATGATTTGCGCGACATGCCGGAACTGACTGATCTGGCCAATCAGTGAGCTGGCGCTGATGGCGGCGCGAAAGTCCAGATAGATATCCCGTCCGCTGGCCGGATCAAGGATATCGAGGTAAACCCGGCATTCAACCCCCGGTTTGATCTCATTGGGCAAGATCAGAATCACGACCTGCTCGCTGGCTTCTACCGCGCGACCATGCAGGGGTGTGGTATTTTGCGGCAGGATCAGCGCCGCGCGCCAATTAACGACATGACGCTGACGCGAGTGGCTGTCTGGCATTTTACGGGGCCGGATGAAAAAAGACCCCCATTTTACGATTCGCAGTTGAGGAGACCAAGAGATGTTTATCGTTGACCGTTCCGCCGCCGTTCTGAAGCCGACCCAGGCTTTTCTGGACTGGCTTAATAACCTGCCGGGCAACGAAGTAATTCTGACGCTGGATGAGATTCGCAGCGATTGCACGGTAATCATGATTCCTGAAGTCAACGATCAAGAAGATGGCATCGCCTTTATCGACGACATTGCAGACAAGCTGTTTGAAATGGAACTGTCTTCCTGAGTTTCCGACGAAAAAATCTGGTCGCAGAAGCGCACACTCAAATTGGTCTGGGAATGGTTCGACGTCGAGATCCACGTTGGCGTGATGGATGCGGTTGAAGCCGATATCCATAACGTGCGCACCGATCACGGCTATCACTGATTCTGGCTTTGAAACCGATTGCCCCCGCGCCGCTGGCTCTGCGTGAATCACGCTGGCAGCGGCGTTTTCTTTGGTTTTTGCATGGACTGGCTGCGCTGACAGCGGCCGCTTTGCCGCAACCGTGGTTGCTGCTGGCGCTGGGCTGGGTCGGCGCCAGCTACTGTCGCACGGCTTGGCCTGCGCCGCAGTTGTGCGAGCTGGCTTGGCTTGAAGATGGCCAGCTGAGCTGGCGCTTTGACGATGGCCGCCAGGGAGCGGGGCGCGTGCTCCCCGGTTCGTTGTTGACCGCGCATTTTTGCTTGTTGCTGATTCAAACCGAGGCCGGACTTCTGCGCTGTCCGATCTGGCCAGACCGTGCCGATTCGCAAAGCCTGCGGCGCTGGCGCATTTATCTGCGCTGGAAAATCTCAGAACAGCAGGGCAATCAGCAAGGGTGAAGTGACCGCCGCCAGCGCGGTCGAGAGCACCAATCCGCCGGCGACTTCGCCCTCCATCACGCCAAATTGTCGCGCCATCAGATACACATTGGCGCCGGTGGCGATCGAGGCCATCAGCGTGACCACCTGGGTTTCCATTTTGGGCAGACCGAGCGAGAGCGCGATCAGCCAGACCACCAGCGGGTGGGCGACGAGCTTCATCGCGCACAGGGTCGCGGGCAGTTTCCAGTTGGCGCCGATGCCAAATTCCGCCAAACCCATCCCCAAAGCCAATAAGGCCATCGGCGCGGCCGCTGAACTGACCATGCTGATCGTGGTATCCATCATCGCTGGCAGCGGCCAGCCGGTGAGTCCCCACGCTGAACCGGCCAGAATCGCGGCGACGACGGGGTTGGTCAGCACGCTTTTCAGTGTCTTGGCAAAACCGCGCGCCGAAAAACTGCCGTGACGCGCCCACTCGACCGATACCGTCACCAGCGTCCACAAAATCAAGGCATTGAATACCAGCACCAAAGCGACCGAAGGCAGAGCCGCCTTGCCAAGCAGCATTTTGGCCAGCGGCAGACCCAGCATCACGTTGTTGGAAAAAACCCCACCTAGCGCGAACACCGATTGCGAGACGCCGTCGAGTTTGAAGACCTGCCACGACAGCAGTCGCCCCAGCAGAAAAACCACCAGGCAGCCGCCGAAAAAGGCGATCAAGAGGCGCGCATCCACCGGCGGCAGCTGGGATAAATCGCTCATCAAATGGAACAGCAGGGCGGGCAGTGCCAGGGTAAACACGAATTTGGAGAGTGCTTCTGAAACCGATTTGGGCCAGCGCGCAATCTTCATGGTCGCAAAGCCGACCAAAACCAAGAGAAACAGCGGGGCAGAAAGAGCGATCTGATGCAAAAGGGTGGACATGGTCAAATGGCCGGACAGGGGCAAAGCCGCAGTCTAAACGAGGCAGAGGCGCGCCTTCGCGTTAAAATTGCCGCCCTTGATTGGATCGGGCAGAGAAATGGACAAGATCGAAAAACAATTCGCCTTGCTGGAACAGGTGCAAAGCGTGATGGTGACGCAGGCGGTGAGCTTTGGCCCCAAGCTTTTGGTGGCTTTGCTGATTTTGCTGGCAGGTTATTACATCGGCGCCTGGTTTGGCCGACTGCTGCAAGGCTCGCTCTCGCGCATGCAGATCGACGAGGCTTTGGTGACCTTGATGGTGCGCGTGGCGCGGATCGCCGTGCTGGGGATGTTTGTGGTGTTGGCGCTGCAAAATCTGGGCGTGCAACTCTTGCCCTTGATCGCAGGCTTGGGCGTGGCGGGCGCGGGTGTCGCGCTGGCGATGCAAGGGCTGTTGAGCAATCTGGCGGCCGGTTTTGTGATCGTGTTTACCCGGCCTTTCAAGCTGGGCGAATACATCGCCATCATCGGCGTGGAAGGCGTAGTCAAGGAAATCAACCTGTTCAATACGGTGCTGGGGCATGCCGATCAATCGCGGGTGGTGATCCCCAACCGAAAAATTGTTGGCGAAATCCTGCATAACTACGGCCAGATTCGGCAAACCGGGGTGAGCCTGCGCGTGGCACACGATGCGGATCTTGGACGTGTACTGGCGGTGGTCGATACGGTTTTGCGGCAAAACCCGGTGGTGCTGGCTGAGCCGGCGGCGCTGGTTCAGGTCGCCTCGCTCGATGACGATGCCATCCGCATTGCCGTGCGGCCATGGGTAGGAATGGAGAATTTTGTCGCCGCGCCCGACGTGCTCAATCGCGCTTTGCTCGATGGTTTGCGCACGGCTGGCATCGGCCTGGCGCTGCCGCGTCGGGAAATCCGCATGGTGGGTTGATTTAGAACTGGATCGGCTGGCGGCGCGTGCCAAAATGCCCCGGCTCGCGCGCCCAGTGGCCAGGAATCACCGTGCCGCAATCGGGGCAAGCGCCTTGAGCGTCGAGCCGGTATGTGCCGATGGTGTAACCCAAGCGCTCGATTAGCTTGCCGCCGCAACAGGGGCAAAAAGTCGTCCCGCCTTCGGCAATCGCCAGATTGCCCAAATACACAAAATGCAGTCCGACCTCTTGGGCGATACGGCGCGCCATGGTGAGGGTCGCCGCGCGCGTGGCCGGATGGTCGTTCATTTTCCAGGCTGGGTGAAAGGCGGTGAAATGCAGCGGCACATCGGGGCCGAGTTCATCGGCGATCCAGCGGCACAGCGCAGTGATGTCCTGCGGGCTGTCGTTTTCGCCGGGAATCAAGAGCGTGGTGATTTCCAGCCAGACCGATGTTTCATGGCGCAGATACAAAAGCGTATCGAGCACCGGCTGCAAATGCCCGCCGCACAGGCGCGCATAGAAATCCTCGGAAAAACTTTTCAGGTCGATATTGGCTGCATCCATCCCGGCAAAGAATTCGGCGCGGGCGCTGTCCGAGATATATCCGGCGCTGACTGCCACCGTGCGGATGCCCAGCTCATGGCAAGCGGCTGCGGTATCGAGCGCATATTCGGCAAAAATCACCGGATCGTTGTAGGTAAAGGCCACTGCCGGCGCGCCTTGCTCTTGCGCGGCGTGCGCAATTTGGGCGGGACTGGCGGCGCTCGATAGCGTGGCGGTTTCGCGCGATTTGGAAATATCCCAGTTCTGGCAGAACTTGCAGGCGAGATTGCAGCCTTCGGTGCCAAAAGACAGCACAGCCGTGCCCGGATAAAAATGGTCCAGCGGTTTTTTCTCGATCGGATCAATGCAAAAACCGGATGAGCGCCCATAAGCGACGAGTTCGATCTGCTTGCCGGTGTGCTGGCGCACAAAACATGCGCCGCGCTGACCTTTGTGCAATTTGCAATCGCGCGGGCACAGATCGCACTGGATGCGGCCGTCGGGCAGAGGGTGTTGCCAGCGCGGATTCAGGGCTCCTGCCATTTTTGCACCTCGTAGCGTGACCAGCGCATGGCGGGCGACCAGGCGTCGTGGCTCAATCCGGCTTTCTGTTTGAGCTGAGCGAGAAAATCTCGCGGCGCGGACAATTGTTCCCAAACCTGCGGCAAGAACGTGGCGCGATGACCGCCGAGCTCGACCACAAGGCCATCCTGACCTGGGCGCAGTTGGGCGATCAGATCGTCTTCTGAATCCACGATCAGCGTCTGCGCCGGGGTCAGAACCGAAACTTCAATCCGAATCGCCGGCCATTCAGTCATAGACAATGGCGCAAAGCGCGGGTCTTTAAAGGCGGCGGCGAGGGCATTGGCACGCACGTCGTCGGCCAGAGGTCGCCAGGCTTGCAAAGAGCCGATGCAGCCGCGCAATTGACCGTGTTCATGCAAAGTCACAAAGCTGGCGCCGGGGGCGTGCAGCGTGGCGGGGACATCCGGTTGCTCCGTCTCAATGCCTAGTTTCTGTGCGATAAGCGCGCGGGCAAGCGCCAGCAGACAAGCGCCTTCCTCATTACGCACCATGCTTTTCCCCGAAAGCAAAGCTGGCGTAGCCCACCACGCGACTCTTGTCGCCGCTGGTATCGCCCGAATTGCGATAGTCGAGCAGCTGAGCGCGCAGCCCTTTTTCGCGTGCGATTTGCAACAGCCCGCTGATCGGTAAGGCGCCGCAAGCTTGATCGGGCTGAATGGCGATTTCGCCATTCAGGATGCGTTCAATGGTGGCGTGGTCTTCCGTGTTGGCCTCGGCATAAGGCTGGTAGTGGGAAAGATCGCTACTGACCACGATTAGCGTTTCCGGGCCGTACCACAGCGCACGCAGAATCAACGCCACTTCGGCCGGATCACACAAACCCACCAAAATTGGCACCAGTACGAAATCGCTCAAAACGGTTTGCAGAAAAGGCAGTTCAACTTCAAGGCAGTGTTCTTGTTCGTGCGCGGCTTCAAGTCGGCAGACGCCGGAAAATTTAGCGAGTTCGTCCAAGCTTTGCGCATCCAGCGGAATTGAGCCGAGCGGGGTGGTGAAAGTGCCGCATTCAGGAATGGCCATGCCGCGAAATGGCAGGCGGTGCGCAGGCCCAATCAGCACTACGCGGCGGTAGTGATCGGCCCATGGACGCAGTGCAGCAAAGGCGCTGGCGGCAACTTGGCCGGAATAGGCGTAGCCCGCATGTGGCACGATCAACGCTTTGGGCGGGTGTTTCAGGCACACTGAGCGGCTGGCGGAAATGGCGGATTGAATATCCGCCTGCAGTTGCTGCTTGTCGCTCGCATAAAAAACGCCAGCGACCGCAGGTGCGCGAAGTGTGTTGCTTTGAATCATGACAACCTCTGTCAATTTGCTTTCACGGGATGATAGCAGCGGAGCGCGATGCTGCAATTTTTCATTCCACTGAGCCGGCAATCTCCTGCGATCCCAGCACCTGTGCTGGATCGATAAGGAAAGTGCCGGGGTCCGTTATGCCGCCATCAGCGAGCTGTTTGGATCCTGTTGGCGCGCCAGCTTTCATCCCTCAGGCGTGGTGCTATTCACAAAATCTTGTGGCGCTTTTGCCGACAGTTGTTGGTGCATCGGGGAGGATGAGGTCTGTGCATGAGTGGCCATCCAAGGATGCGCGCAGATAAAAATGGCGTAGCGGTGTGTAAAGTGGCCATGCTTGGCACGTGGGCTTGGATGTCAATCTGGTAGAATCGCGGCCATGGCTCAATATTTCTCCATTCATCCAGAAACCCCGCAGCCCCGACTGATTAAACAGGCGGTGGAAATCATCCGCGCTGGCGGGGTCATCGTTTATCCGACCGATTCCAGTTATGCGCTCGCTTGCCGGCTTGACGACAAAGATGCGCTTGAGCGCATTCGGCTGATTCGCCAACTGGGTGACAAGCACCACTTCACGCTGGCTTGCCGCGATTTGTCTGAATTGGGCACTTACGCGCGCGTTGATAACCGTGTGTTTCGACTGCTGAAAAGCACCACGCCTGGCCCGTACACCTTTGTGTTGTTGGCGACCAAGGAAGTGCCGCGCCGGCTTTGGCACCCGAAAAAAGCCACCATCGGCCTGCGCGTGCCTGCTCACCCGATTGCGCTGGCGTTGCTGGAAGAACTGGGCGAGCCGATGCTGTCCTCTTCGCTGAACCTGCCGGGCGAAGATGAGCCATTGACCGATGGTTGGGCGATTCGCGATCGACTGGAGCGCGAAGTCGATCTGATTATCGACGGCGGCTATTGCGGCGCTGAACCCACCACCGTGGTCGATTTGTCGGGCGAAGGCGTCGAACTGATACGCCAGGGCTTGGGCGAATTGGCGCCGCTGGGGCTGTGAAATGGAACTGAATCTGATCCAGAAAATCGCCATCTGGGCCTTGCCGGTCTTGTTCGCGATCACCGCGCACGAAGCGGCGCACGCCTATGTGGCGCGCCAGTTCGGCGACAAAACGGCATGGATGCTCGGTCGCTGCTCGTTTAATCCGCTCAAACATATCGAACCCTTTGGCACTGTACTGTTGCCGGCGCTGTGTCTGATGGTGGGCGGTTTTGTCTTTGGCTGGGCCAAGCCAGTGCCGGTCAATGCGGCCAATCTGCGCGATCCCAAACGCGACATGCTTTGGGTGGCGGCCGCGGGGCCTGGCTCGAATTTTGTGATGGCGATCTTCTGGGCGGCGATTCAGGCCATTGGCCTGCGCTATGGCGGGGCTTGGGCTGAACCGATGGCGCTGATGGGGCAAGCCGGCATCATCATCAATCTGAGCCTGATGGCGCTCAATTTGCTGCCGCTCTTGCCACTGGATGGCGGGCGCATGGTCGCCGCCTTGTTGCCACGCAACTTGTCCAATCAGTTTGCGCGCATCGAACCCTATGGCATGTATGTACTGATCGGCCTGTTGTTGCTGGGTCAGTTCGCCAATTACCCGATTTTGTCCCGACTGCTTGAGCCGATCATGATGCCGGCTTGGCGGTTTATCCTTTTTCTTTTCAATTGATCGCAAGAGAACAACATGTTTCCTGACCGCATTCTTTCCGGCATGCGCCCGACCGGCAAATTGCACCTTGGCCACTATCACGGCGTGCTGAAAAACTGGGTCAAGCTGCAAAGCGAGTACGAATGCCTGTTTATGGTCGCCGATCTGCACGCGCTGACCACCAGCTATGACGATGTGTCCATCATCGAAAAAAGCACTTGGGACATGGTGATCGACTGGCTCGCTGCCGGCGTCGACCCGGCCAAGGCCTCGATCTTTATCCAGAGCCGCGTGCCTGAACACGCCGAGCTGCATCTCTTGCTGTCGATGATCACGCCGCTTTCCTGGCTGGAGCGCATCCCGACCTACAAAGACCAGATCGAAAAGCTCAGCCATAAAGATCTGGGCACTTATGGATTTTTGGGTTACCCGCTGTTGATGGCGTCCGACATTTTGCTGTATCGCGGCAACCTTGTTCCGGTGGGCGAAGACCAGATTCCGCATGTGGAAATCACCCGTGAAATCGCGCGGCGCTTTAACCATGTGTTCGGCAAAGAGCCCGGTTTTGAAGAAAAAGCCGAAGCGGCGATCAAGAAAATCGGCGGCAAGAAGGGCAAGCTTTATCAGGATTTGCGTCGTCGCTATCAGCAAGACGGCGATGTGGAAGCGCTCGAAACCGCGCGCGCGCTGCTCGCCGAAAGCCAGAACATCAGTCAGGGCGACCGCGAGCGTCTGTTTGGTTATCTGGAAGGTGGCGGCAAGATGATTTTGCCTGAATCTCAGCCGCTGTTGACTGAAGCTTCGCGCATGCCGGGGCTGGACGGCAACAAGATGTCCAAGTCTTACAACAACACCATCAGCCTGCGCGAAGACGCCGATGCGGTGGTGAAGAAAATCCGCCAGATGCCGACCGATACCAACCGCGTGCGGCGCACCGATGCGGGCGATCCGGCGCGCTGCCCGGTCTGGCAGTTGCATCAGGTCTATTCGGATGAAAACACCAAGGATTGGGCTGCAGCCGGTTGCAAGAGCGCGGGTATTGGCTGTCTGGAATGCAAACAGCCGGTGATCGACGCGGTGCTCGAAGAGCAAAAGCCGATGTTCGAGCGCGCCCAGCCTTATCTGGAAGACCCGACGCTGGTGCGCAGCATTGTGGCTGACGGTTGTGAGCGCGCGCGGGCGCTTGCTGCGGATACGATGCGCGATGTGCGCGCGGCCATGGGTTTGGCGTATTCCTGACGCGGTGCGCGACCAAGAAAAAAGCTGCCGGAAGGCAGCTTTTTTCTTGGCAGAGTGGTACAACAGGGCAGATCGGGTTTGTGCGGGCAGTGCACAAACTCATGGTAGCGAAGCTTCAGTGGTCTGACCACTCTTGTCGCTAGAACGCCTCACTCCTGTTGCGGAACTAATACAGTCCGGTTGCCGTTGGTTTCCATCGGGCTGACCAGACCCGCGTTTTCCATCTGTTCAATCAGCCGCGCAGCACGGTTATAACCGATACGCAGCTGGCGCTGTACGGATGAGATCGACGCTTTGCGGGTCTTGAGCACAAAGGCCACCGCTTCGTCGTACAGGGCGTCGGCCTCTTCGCCGCCGCCACCACTCTCCCACGGCGCCCCGCCCCCGGCCGCTTCGGCTTCAAAACCGCCGTTGAGAATACCGTCGATGTAATCGGGCTCACCCAGGCTCTTGAGGAAGTCGACGACCTTGTGGACTTCTTCGTCTGCCACAAAAGCGCCGTGCACGCGCTGCGGGTAGCCGGTGCCTGGCGGCAGGAATAGCATGTCGCCCTGGCCGAGCAGCGCTTCGGCGCCCATCTGGTCGAGAATCGTGCGGCTGTCGACTTTGCTGGAAACCTGAAAGGCCATGCGGGTCGGGATATTGGCCTTGATGAGACCTGTAATCACGTCGACTGACGGTCGCTGGGTGGCCAGCACCAAATGGATGCCAGCAGCGCGGGCTTTTTGCGCGAGTCGCGCGATCAGCTCTTCGATCTTCTTGCCGGCGACCATCATCAGATCGGCGAATTCATCGACCACCACCACGATAAAGGGCAGATGTTCAAGCCGTTCCGGATCGTCCGGGGTCAGGCTGAACGGGTTGGTCAGGTGCTTGCCGAGCTTTTCGTGTTCCTTGATCTTCTGGTTGTAACCGGCGAGGTTACGCACGCCGAGCGCGCTCATCAGCTTGTAGCGCTTTTCCATTTCGGCCACGCACCAGTTGAGCGCGTTGGCGGCGAGCTTCATATCAGTGACGACGGGCGCGAGCAGGTGCGGGATGCCGTCGTAGACCGAGAGTTCCAGCATCTTCGGGTCGACCATGATAAAGCGCACATCGTCAGCGCTGGCCTTGTAGAGCAAGGACAGAATCATCGCGTTCACGCCCACCGATTTGCCCGAGCCGGTGGTGCCGGCCACCAGCAAGTGCGGCGCTTTGGCTAGATCGGTCACCACGGGCTTGCCGGTGATGTCTTTACCCAGCACCAGGGTCAGTTTGGAATTTTGCTGGTGGTAGGCTTCGGACGACAGAATTTCGGAAAGCCGGATCATCTGGCGGGTTGGATTGGGCAATTCCAGACCCATGCAGGTTTTGCCGGGAATGGTTTCCACCACGCGGATCGAAACGAGACCCAGCGCACGCGAGAGGTCTTTCATCAGATTGACGATCTGTGCGCCCTTCACGCCGACTGCCGGCTCGATTTCGTAGCGGGTAATCACCGGGCCGGGATAAGCCGCGATGACTTTGACTTCGACATTGAAATCGGCCAGCTTGCGCTCGATCAGGCGGGAGGTGAATTCCAGCGTTTCATGGCTGACGGTTTCTGTGGCCAAGGGCGGCGGCGCCAGCAGCGCCAGTGAAGGCTGGGTGGACTCGCCGCTTGGGCGGATTGCAGGCAGCTCTGCAAAGTCGAACAGCGCCGGCTGCGCGGCTTTTTGTTCCTCGATCACGGCCTGTTTTTCGGCGACCTTGGCGGCTTTGATGATGGCTTTGGCCACTGGGACTTCCAGTTGTGGCTCTTCAATATGCAGCGGCGGCGCTTCTTCCTGCTTTTTCTTGACCACGTTGATTTTTTCTTCGCGCGCCACAGCAGCTTGGCGGCCAATCCGGCGGTCTTGCGCGGCTTGCCAGGCATCGCGCAACTTGAAGAAAGTCCATTCCAGCATGCCGCCGACGATTTCCATCGTGCGCAGCCAGGAAAGCCCGGTAAACAGTGAAATGCCGGTGCAAATCAGCGCCACCAGCAGCAAGGTCGCGCCGGCAAAGCCAAAGTGATCGGTGAGCCAGCCGCCAAGCCACAGCCCGAGCATGCCGCCGGGCGCCAGCGGCAGGGTGAAGTGATAGCTGTGCAGGCGCAAGGCTTCGAAGCTCGCGCTGGAAAGCAGAATCAGAAAGAAGCCGATACAGGCAAAAAATACAGTGGGACGCGAACTATCATCGACGCGATCGATCCGACGGTAACCCCATAAAATGGCGGCCAGGCAGAACAGCACCCACCACCAGGCGGATAGCCCGAACAGATAGAGCAATACGTCGGCCAAATAGGCGCCAATGGTGCCGCCACGATTGTGCGTGCGCAATTCGGTGGCGCTGTGCGACCAGCCCGGATCGCCCGGATGGAAGGTAAAGAGCGCGAGCACCAGATAAACCACGGCGGCGACCAGCAAGAGCCACCACGATTCGCGCAAAATATTGGCGAGGTGTGGCGGCAGTGCGGCGCGACTGGATGCGTTGGCAACGTTCTTCTTGCGGAAAAAAGCCATGCGGACAACCACAGGTTGATGGAGTGGGGCGATTATAACGGCAGCCAGCGTGGTGCGGGGGGGACTGGATTGCGCGGTGTTGGATCAAAACGGAAGATGCTGTCTAGGCATAAACTGGCTCTCGGGCTGTAAACAGGAACACGATGGTGGAAAAACAACTCGACGGACGGGCAACTTTTTTGTCCATGCTGGGCATTTGCTTTGTGGTGATGCTGACCGCGCTCGATCAAACCGTGGTCGGTACGGCCATGCCGCGCATCGTCGCCGAATTGCAGGGCTTTGAATATTACAGCTGGGTGGGCGCCTGTTATTTGCTGACTTCGGCCGTGGCCGTGCCGCTCACCGGGCGTTTGGGTGATCTGTATGGTCGCAAGCCCTTTGTGCTGCTGGCGATTGTTTCGTTTACCGCAGCGTCGGCACTGTGCGGCGCGGCGCGCAGCATGCCCGAACTCATCATCGCGCGCTCTTTGCAGGGTATCGGCGGCGGCATGCTGATCGGCACGACCTTTGCGTCGATTACCGACCTGTTCCCCGATACCGCGCGGCGTATCCGCTGGATGGCGATGGTCACCACCACTTTCGGCATTTCGAACGCCATCGGTCCGATGCTGGGTGGCTTCATGACCGAACACTGGGGCTGGCGCAGCGTGTTCTATGTGAACTTGCCGATTGGCATCATCGCCGCTTGGGTGGTCACGCGCTATCTGCCGCGCTTTCCGGGGCATCGCCAGCCCGGCGAGAAAATCGACTGGCTGGATGCCGTGCTGCTGGCGGTCGGACTATCTGCGCTGCTCTTGGCGCTGGAAGACGGCAACCGCATCGGTTACGCCAGTTTCGGCTTTGCCGGGCTGTTGATTCTGGGTCTGGCGGCGGGTTCGGCCTTTGTCTGGCGCTTGCCGCGCGGCTCCGCGCCGGTTGGGCCACCGCGCATGGTGGCGATTCCCGCAGTGCGTTTGCTGATGATCCTGAGTTTTCTCTCGGGTCTGGTGATGTTCATGCTGGTGTTCTTCCTGCCGCTCTTGTTGCAGGGCGGTTTTGCGCATAGTCCGAAAGCCGCTGGCCTCTTGATGACGCCGCTGGCGGTGGGTATCCCGATCGGCAGCTTTATCAACGGACGCCTGCTGCCTCGGCTGAGCTGGGGTCACAAGCTGATGGCCTGTGGTTTTGGCGTGCTGGCGCTGGGTTGCTTCTTGGTGAGCGTGCTCGATGCGCACTCTCACGCGATCGTCATCATGGGTGTTTTGGGTTTGTGCGGTTTGAGTTTCGGTTTCCAGTTTCCCAATCTCAATTTGCAGATGCAGGCCGCCGTGGCGCGCAGCGATGTGGGCGCGGGAGCGGCGCTGGTTAATACCATGCGCATGTTTGGCAGCATGCTTTCGGCCAGTCTGACGGCAATGTTGGTGAATGCGCGTTACGAAGCCGCAGTGAATCCACTGCTGGCTCGACTGGGCGAAGTGGCGGGGCGCGCCAAGCCTTGGCTGGAAAATCCGCAGGTTCTGATCCGTCAATCCGATCAAAAAGCTTTGGCGGATGTGCTGGCCGGGATGCCGATTGATGTGGCGCAGCTGATCGATCAAGCCCGTGTCGGCCTGATCGGTGGCGTGCAGTTTGCGCTCTATATCGGGATTGTTTTATCGCTTGTGTCCGTGTGGATTGCGCTGAAGTTACCCCCGATGGAACTGAAAGCGCCTGCCGAAAAATAAGCCCCGAATCATCGGGGCTTGGTGTGGATTTACTTACAGAGCGCTTGACCGCCGGTTTGGATGTAGCGGCTGGTTTTGGCAATCAGATTGCCGCCGTCGGTTTCTGGCGTGGTTTGTTCTTCTTGCCCCG
>CAXYUI010000018.1:0-15073 GCA_964291975.1 uncultured Formivibrio sp.
ACGGCGCGCAGACCGTTGCCGAGCTCGAGCAGCGCGAGCGCGAACGCACGGGCGCAAAAAAGCTCAAGGTCGGCTACAACAAGGTCTTCGGCTATTACATCGACATTCCCAACAGCGCGGGCATCACCGAGCTGCCGGAGGACTATATCCGCAAGCAGACACTGGTGTCGAGCGAGCGGTATTTCACGCACGAGCTCAAGGAGCTTGAAAACACGCTCCTGACGGCGCGCGAGCGCATCGCGGAGCTGGAGTATACGCTCTTCAACGAGGTGCGCCAGCTCGTCGCTGGCGAGGTCGCGCGCGTGCAGGCGGCGGCGGTTTTCGCCATCCTCGACCACCCGCGACTTCACGTAGTCGAGCCCCACGCGGTTCAGCCAATGCACCGTGCGCTCGAGATACCAGCCCTCCTCGCGGTAGAGCTGCAGGAAGGCGCCGGAATACTCCATCACCTCCTCGTCGCTCCCCACCTTGCACAGGAACTGCGCGACCTCGGTCTTGATGCCGCCGTTGCCGCCGACATACAGCTCGTAGCCGGAATCGACGCCGATCACGCCCACATCTTTGATGCCGGCTTCGGCGCAATTGCGCGGGCAGCCGGAGACCGCGAGCTTCACCTTGTGCGGCGCGTACATGTCGAACAGCATCTTTTCCAGCTTCACGCCCATGTCCATTGCCAGTTGCGTGCCAAAGCGGCAATGCTCGGCGCCGACGCAGGTTTTGACCGTGCGGATGGACTTGCCGTAAGCGTGGCCGGACACCATGCCCGCCGCGTTCAGATCGGCCCAGATTGCAGGCAGGTCTTCTTTTTTTACGCCCAATAGATCAATGCGCTGCCCGCCGGTCACCTTGACCGTGGGGACTTGATATTTCTCGGCGGCATCGGCAATGGCGCGCAATTCGTTTGGCGTGGTCAGCCCGCCCCACATGCGCGGCACCACGGAAAAACTGCCGTCTTTCTGGATGTTGGCGTGTGCGCGCTCGTTGATGAAACGCGATTGCGGATCGTCGTGAGTCTCATGCGGCCAAGTCGAAATCAGGTAGTAATTGATCGCAGGCCGGCATTTTTCGCAGCCATTGGGCGTGCGCCAGTTCAGGGTGGAAAACACCGCTTCTTTGCTGAACAAACGGTGCTGGGCAATCGCTTCTCGCACGGTTTTATGCGCATGGTCGGTACAGCCGCACAGCGGTTTTTGATCGCTGGCCGTGGTCTGATAAGCGCCGCCAAGCGTCGAGGCCAAAATCTGTTCGCACAATCCCGAGCACGATCCGCAAGAAGAAGCGGCCTTGGTGTGCTTTTTGACTTCATCAAGCGTGAACAGGCCTTTTTCCTTGATGGCGCGCACGATCACGCCTTTTTTCACGCCGTTGCAGCCGCAGACTTCGGCTTCATCGCTCATCGACGCCGCCAGATTTTGCCCCTGATGACCGACATCACCGACCATGGATTGCCCGAGCAATAATTTGCCCCGGATGGCGTGAATGTCTTTGTTGTCCTTGAGCATCTGGAAATACCAGGCGCCATCGGCGGTGTCGCCATACAGTACGCAACCGGCCAGCCGATTGCCCTTGATGACCAGTTTCTTGTAAACGCCGCCGGCTTGATCGTTGAAAACGATTTCTTCGGTCTGCGCGCCGCCCATAAAATCGCCGGCAGAAAAGAGATCGATCCCGGTCACTTTGAGCTTGGTCGAGGTCACCGAGCCTTGATAACGGCCGATGCCGTAGCCCGCCAGATGATTGGCTGCGACCTTGGCTTGCTCGAAGAGCGGTGCCACCAGACCGTAAGCTATGCCGCGATGGGAAACGCATTCGCCCACGGCGTAGATTCTTGGGTCATAGGTTTGCAGGGTGTCGTTGACCACAATGCCCCGGTTGCAGTGAATGCCGGCGCATTCCGCCAACGTGGTGTTGGGGCGAATGCCGGCGGCCATCACGACCAAATCGGCCGGAATTTGCAAGCCGTCTTCAAAACGGATGGCGGACACCCGACCGTGTTCGTCGGGCAGTAGGGCGGCGGTGTGCTTTTGCAGCAAAAAGCGCAGACCGCGCTCTTCTAGGGATTGTTGCAAGAGCTTGCCGGCCGTTTCGTCGAGCTGTCGATCCAGCAGCCAGCCGCCCAGATGCACCACGGTGACATCCATGCCGCGCAAACGCAGGCCATTGGCGGCTTCCAGTCCGAGCAGACCGCCGCCGATGACGACCGCGTTCCGGTATTGGCGGGCGGCGGCAATCATCTGGTCGGTGTCATGCAGATCGCGATAGCCGATCACGCCCGGCAAGTTGGCGCCAGGCACGGGCAGGATGAAAGGCACGGATCCGGTGGCCAGCAGCAAGCGATCATAGGGCGCTTCAAAGCCGTCGGCGGTGACGACTTTGCGCTTGATCCGGTCAATATGGATGACCTGTTTGCCGGTGTGCAGGGCAATGCCATGCTCGCGATACCAGTCGTAATCGTTGAGGATGATGTCCTTGACCTCCATTTCTCCGGCCAGCACCGGCGAGAGCAGGATGCGGTTGTAATTGGGATGGGGCTCCGCGCCAAACACCGTGATGTCATATTGCTCGGGCGCGATTTTCAGTAATTCTTCCAGCGTTCGTATGCCGGCCATGCCATTGCCGACAAGAACCAGTTTCTGCCTCTCCATGATTGCTCCCGGGAAAAGGGTAAAAAAAAACGGCGTCACGACGTTTCACCGTAAAACCGGGAAACCTCGGACACCGTTATCCGTGCACTCGACTATGAGTCGCTGGCCGGAACGTCATTGTCCCAGCCTTGCTTGTATTGCTTGCAAAAGCTGTGCCACTGGCTGTTATGGAGTGGCAATATTTTGAATTTATTGGCTTTTTATTGGTTTTTTGCTGTTTTGCGCAGCCGGGGTGAGCGCACTTCTCTTGTGCGAAAAGGAATGCGCCGCACCAGATTGCCCGTGCATCGCTCAGGCCGTTCGCAAGAGTTGGGTGGGCTCGTTGGCGGCCAGCGACGCTATGCCGCGCAGCACATCGCCCACCACGATGATGGCCGGACTGGCCAACTGTTCGTTTTCCAGGGTGAACAAGAGCCGTCCCAGCGTAGACAGGGCGTGTCGTTGTCCGGGCAGACTGGCGTTTTGCACGATGGCCAGCGGTGTTTCGTCGGGGAGCCCTTGCCGTAGCCCGGATTGAATGCGGGCGGCATTGCCTACCCCCATGTAAATCACCAGCGTCAGCGCAAGTTGCTGCGCGGCGCAGGCCAGTGCCGGCCAGTCCACCTCGGCCGCGCCGGGTTTGGCGTGGCCGGTTACGAACACGACGCCATGCGCGTATTCCCGGTGAGTCAGGCTCACGCCCAGCGCGCCCGCTGCGGCCAGCCCCGCGCTGACGCCATTAATCAGCTGCACCGGAATTCCCTTGGCGCGCAGAAAGGCCGCCTCTTCGCCGCCGCGACCAAAGATAAAAGGATCTCCCCCCTTGAGCCGCACTACGGTTTCGCCTTCTCTGGCCGCCATGACCATCAAATTATCGATAAAGCCTTGCGCCGTTGACGCACGACCACCGCGTTTGCCGACCCGGATGATGCGCGCCTGGGGCGAAGCATGATTGAGCACGTCGGCATGAACCAGATCGTCAACCAGCAGCAGCGTGGCATTGGCAATGGCGCGCGCGGCCTTGAAGGTCAACATTTCCGGATCGCCCGGCCCTGCGCCGACGAGGGTGACTTGGCCGGGGGCGGTGACGGGCAAACCCTGGCCGTCCTTTGGAGTGGAAAATTCCATGAAAGCACCTTTGTCTTTGAGGGCGGCATAGGCAAAAAAAACGTCCATTGATCCGAGACGAGGGTCGGAAAAATGGACGTCTTTGTCCGTGGGCGCCGAGCCTGCCCCGGTGAGTGGATTGGCAAACCCGCATTGGCTTGCCGTATTCGCTTGTGAGCATGAATCGTACCAAGTGGATTCAAGCTAAGGATGCTCTGAATAAGTACTACGAAGGCGCATCACCGCGTCGCGCGGTGCTCGAAATCCTCATGTATACCCACATACACGGCGGTTTCTGCGCTCCGGGCTCCTTGTCCTGCACCTTCTCGTTGACTTATTTAGAGCGCCTATAAGCGTGAGGTCGAACAGGGCGCTTTGCACCATCGTGAAGCAATCGCAGCATGGCTTGCCCGGGATTGACGCAGCTTATGGCTTGCCAGGCAGCATCTCGGCAAATGACAAAACGGTTTGCGCGACATCGACTAGGCGCAGGTTTTTGTTCATGGCGTTCTGACGTAGCAGACGATAGGCCTCTTCTTCCTTCAGCCCGTGATGCGTCATCAGCATGGTTTTGGCTTTGTCGATGAGCTTGCGCTCGTTCAGGCTGGTCTTTACGCGGTTCAATTCCTCGGTCAAGTCGTGTAAACGCCGCGCTTGCTCGTGCAGCAAGTCGACCACCGCCTGGGTGAGCCGTGGCGCAACGCTGCGCTCAGCGGCAGGATCAATCTGCACGGTAAAAGCCAACAGCGGAGGCCAATCATCGACTTCGCTCAGGGTTTGTTGATGCGGATCTTCCAACGCCTGCTGGCAGAGGGCGCTGCGTTGCTGACACAGGGCGCGCAGCTTCCCGGCGAGATGGATTTCGAGGTGATGAAATTGATCCATGCGCTGGGTGCAGCAAGTAAACCAGCTGTCGGCCTGCGCGGCATCCAAAGGACGGGTGTGCGCCGCAAGCAAAATGCGGCGCAATCGTTCCAGTTGCGAAAGCGCCAGCGTGGCTTGCAGGGCGCGCCAATCCGCTTTCAGATCGTCAGCAAGGTCTTCAAAGCGTTGCCACGACTGTTCTTGCATTTCGATCAGGTATTCAAGACGGCTGGCTTGATTTGCTGTGATCTGGCCGCTGGCGAACGCAGAGGCGCCCAACGCTCTTTCCTGACCGGCAAATTCCTTGCCCTGCATCAGGTGGAACAGCGCAACCAGCAACCGTGAAATCGTCGGGTCAACGGCGATATCAGCGGCTTCAAACACCAGCGCCAGTAAAACTCCGATAAGCCGGTGATAGCGCTCGGTGGCCACCGCAGCGCTTAAGCCTTGCTGGTCGATGGCTGCGCGCAAGTCGGGCAGGGCGTCGAGCGCCTGCAAGGCTTGCGCGATGCGCGTCAATAAACGCGGGCCGGCATCCAGCGGCGCGCCCTTCTCATCAAGCCAGGCATGCACTTGAATCAGCGCGGCGTCGCTGGCTTTGATTTGTTCGTGGCGCAAGGCGGCAAATCTCGATCCGGCAGAGGCGAGAAAAAGATTGGCTGCACCGCGTTCCTGTTGCAGGGCATGCACCAGTGCATTGATCGCAAGAACCAGTTCGCAGGTATGCGATAGATGATCCAGCTCTTTGATTTCGCTGCGTCGCGCGGCGACAAGATAGGCAAGTGCGCGGCTCATGGTTTTTCCTTGTTGGGCGGGCCGCGTAGATCAAGCAAGAAGTGTGCGCTGTGGTGAAGAAGTTGAGATGTGTGCTATCCGCCGCTTTGCGCGGGGTTGGCTTGCCAGTGGCCGGACTTGCCGCCGCTTTTTTCCAAGAGGCGAATTCCCTCGATCACCATGCCGCGATCGACGGCTTTGCACATGTCATAGATGGTCAAGAGCGCCACATTCACTGCGGTTAGCGCTTCCATTTCAATGCCGGTGCGCCCGAGTGTTTCGGCGGTCGCCGTACAGTGCACGCAGGAACCGGCTTCGTCGACCCTGAAATCGACCGCCACGTGCGTCAGCGGCAGCGGATGACACAGCGGGATCAGATCGGCCGTGCGCTTGGCGCCCATGATGCCGGCGATGCGCGCGATGCCAAGCACGTCGCCCTTCTTGTGCCCGCCGCTCGCCAGTAAGGCCAGCGTGGCCGGCTGCATGCGGATCGCCCCGCAAGCCGTGGCGCGGCGCTGTGTTTCGGTTTTTGCGCCCACATCGACCATGTGCGCTTCGCCTGCCGCGTTGAAATGGGTGAAATCCGGCTCGTTCATCTCTTCGATCCTGTTGAAATTGCGCAAGGTTTGCGCCGGAAAAACCACGCGGCGGGCGTCTTCCGCTTGCAGCCAGTCAGAAAGTCGCGCCTGACCGGCATCCAGGCGCGCGCTTAAGGCCGGCCGCGCGGTGCGGCGAACCAGGACGATGCCGCTGTGCGCACCTGTTTCATCCACGGCGACGGCCAGTGTCGCCGCCTCGTCGAGCGCGACTGCGAGTTTTTCCAGCAAATCAAAGGGGATCGTCGGCATGTCGCAAGGCACGCACAGCACCGCGTCGGCGGAGCTGGCGTGCAAGATGGCTTCGATGCCGGCCAGCGGCCCGGGGAAATCCGCGCGCAAATCGGTGACGACTTCACAGCCCAGCGCGGCATAGTCAGCCTGATTGCGGTTGGCCGAAATTACGATGCGCTGCGGATGCTGCGCGCGCAGCGCGGCGAGCACATGGCTGACTAGCGGCGCACCCTGCCAGCGCACCCAGCCCTTGTCCTGCCCGCCCATGCGCGCACCGCGCCCGCCCGCGAGAATGGCTGCGTCAATGTGCATGCTGATTCCAGCCTCTTTTCTGCTCGCTCATCGGCGCACCACGGCTACCTGCGAGAATCGCCGGATCAATTTGCATCTTGGCTCCAGCGTGCTTGCGCGCCTTCGTCGCGCGCTTCGACCCAGTTGGCGCCCGTACTGGTGAATTCGCGTTTCCAGAACGGCGCGTCGGTTTTGAGAAAATCCATGATGAATTCGTTGGCTTCATAGGCCGCGCGCCGATGCGCGCTGGCGGTCAGCACCAGCACGATCTGCTCGGCGGCTTCGATCCGGCCAACGCGGTGGATCACGGTCGCAGCAGAAATCGGCCAGCGCTGACCGGCTTCTTCAACGATGGCGGCGAGCTGTTTCTCGGCCATGCCCGGATAGTGTTCGAGTTCGAGCGCGGCGACGCCGGCAAGATCGCGCACCCGGCCAACAAAAGCCACGATGGCGCCGACCGAGGCATCCTCTGCGAGCCGCGCATATTCGTCGGCGAGGCTGAAATCTTCGCGCTGCACCACGATGCGTATTTGCATTTCAGCCCCCGGTCACGGGCGGGAAGATGGCTACTTCCGCACCGGGCGGAATTGCAGCGCTTTTGGGCCCGACTTCTTGATTGATGGCGACCCGGAAAACGCGCGCTCCCGAGAAAATATCCGCCCAGTTTTCGCCACGTCCGGCCAGCCAGGCAATCAACTCGGCGATGGTGTGTACGCCAGCCGGAAGGGTCAGTTGTTCTTCGTTCAGGCCCAGCGCTTCGCGAATGCTGGCGAAATACAGCAAGGTAATGGTGTTCATGCGGGCTTCCTTTAACTGAGCAGGCCGGACAAAGGCAAAAAGTCCACCATTTGGCCGACTTCGATATTTTTCCCGGCCGGTAGCTCGATCAGTCCATCGGCGCTGACCAGCGAGCTGAGCATGGCCGAGCCTTGCTGCTTGCAAAGCTGAACACGGCCTTGTGCATCAATCTGGCCGCGCAGGAATTCCCGCCGGTCACCCGTTTGATGGGTAAACGCGGCGGGCAGGGGCAGGCGCAGCGGCGCAATCTGGGCGGCGTCCAAGCGTTGCAGCAGAAATGGTCGCGCCAGCATGAGCAGGGTCACAAAGCAGGAAACGGGATTGCCGGGCAGGCCGATGAAATCAGCCTCGGCTATGCGACCGAGCGCAAACGGTTTGCCGGGTTTGATCTTTACCGCCCACAGATCCAGTGAACCCAGGCTTTGCACGGCGGCGCGCACATGGTCTTCTTCGCCGACCGAAACCCCGCCCGAGCTGATGATGACGTCATATTCGGCGGCAGCGGCTTGCAGCGCGGCGCGGGTCTGTCCGGCTGAATCGGCGATGACGCCCAAGTCGGTTACGGTGCAGCCCAAAGCCTGCAAGAGCGCGCACAGCATCGGGCGATTGGCGTTGTAGATCTGGCCGGCGGCCAGCGGATAGCCGGGTTCGACAAGCTCGTCGCCGGTGGTCAGCACTGCCACGCGCAAGATGCGGACTGGCAACTGGGCGACGCCAACCGACGCCGCCAACCCCAACGCCGCAGCGCCAAGGCGTTCGCCTTTTTGCAAAGCGGGCTGGCCGGCGGCGATTTCTTCGGCGCGGCGGCGGATATTCTGGCCTGCGTGTAATGGCTTTTTCACCCGGATCAAGCCATTGACTTCGACTTCGCAATGCTCCTGCATGGCGACGGCATTGGCGCCTGCCGGCAGCGGCGCGCCCGTGAAAATGCGCGCGGCTTCGCCGGCTTCTAGGGTCAATGTGGCCGCTTCGCCGGCGGCGATGCGTCCGATCAGTTTGAAGGCGGGGTGTTCTGCGGAAAAGTCGGTGACATGCAGCGCATAGCCGTCCATGGCGCTGTTGTCGAAAGCGGGAATATCGATCTGGGCATCCACGGCAGTCGCCAGAATGTGCCCGGCCGCTTGGGACAGGGGTAAAACGCGGGTGGACGCGGGGCGAGCGGCCTTGAGCAGTTGCGCGAGGGCTGCGTCAAATTCAAGCATGGGGACTCCGCTGGGCAAGGATAAAGTCGGCGATGGCTTCGATGTTGTTCAGATCCAGGCAGGGACAATCAGTTAAAGGACGATCCGGGGAGGCGACGGCCAGAATGCCGGGCAGCGATCCTGCCAATAAGGGGCGTCCATTTTGTGCGCGCCAGACTTCAATTTTGGGAATCGGATCGGCCTTAAAGCCCTCAAGCAGCGTCAAGTCAGCCGGATTCAAGCGCGCGAGCTGTTCGGCCAAAGATGGTTCTGGCTGATCGCGCAGTTCATGCACGATGACAAAACGGTGCGGCGAGGCCAGCAATACTTCGGCCGCGCCGGCGGCGCGAAAGCGCGCGCTGTCCTTGCCGGGCGGTTCCAGTTCGATGTCGTGATGCGTGTGCTTGATGACATTCACCGACAAGCCGCGTGCCTTCAATACCGGCAGTAATTTTTCGATCAGCGTGGTCTTGCCGCTACCCGAATAACCACAGATGCCAAAAATCGCACTCATGCAGAACTCCACAATACGGGGTTGAGCGGCCATCAATTGGCGCGGATTGCATCCTTGGGGCGAAAGCTCGCAATCACATCGGGGCGGGTTTGCAGATACGGGCCTTCCAGCAACTGGATGCAATAAGGCACAGCCGCAAAAATGCCGGGAACGCGCACCGCGCCATGTTCATCTTTCAGGCCTTCGAGGGTTTCGCGAATGGCGCGCGGCTGACCCGGCAAGTTCAGAATCAGTGCGCGTTGGCGAATCACGGCAGTCTGGCGCGAGAGGATGGCGGTCGGAACAAAATGCAGGCTGATTTGCCGCATTTGCTCGCCAAAGCCGGGCATTTCACGGTCGGCAATGGCCAAGGTCGCATCCGGCGTCACGTCGCGGCGAGCCGGGCCAGTGCCGCCGGTGGTCAGCACCAGATCGCAGCCGCACATGTCGACCAGTTCGATCAGCGTGGTTTCGATCAGGGCTTGCTCATCGGCAATCAGTCGCTGCTCAAAAAGCAAGGGGTTGCACAAGGCCGATTCCAGCCATTCGCGCAGGGCTGGCAAACCCTTGTCTTCGTAATCGCCCCGGCTGGCGCGGTCGGAAATGGACACCAGACCAATTTTTACGGTGTCTTGCATGTTGTCCTTGGGTTCCGTGATGGAAATGCAGAAGTCTGCTTCGTATAAGACTGTAGTCAGAATCTACGCCGCACTGCTCGCCTCATTATTTTTCAATGCTTTGACCAGCGCGATCATTTCGGGCAGCAAGGCGGCTAGCTCATCAGCGCTGTATTCGGTGTGCAATCGCTTGCGCACGCCATGTTCACTGAGGATGACATGGCGGCTGGGGCTTACGCCTGCTTGTGCCAGGCAGGCTTTAGCGCAAGCCAGCGGGCAACCGTCGAGCGCCAGAATCGGCCGACCCGATTGCGCCAGCCGTACCAATGGCGCAACACCGCCGCCCACGCCGCTGATGCAGCTCATTTCTGCGCATTGCGCGCGATCCAGATGCAAGGCCAGCGCGTTGGCCAGTTGGGCGGCGTTGGAACAGCCTGAGCAGGAATACACCAGCGGCAAGTCAGAGAAAGAAGATGACATCGCGGCTCCCGTGCATGGCAAAAAAACCACTTCATCATGCATAAACAAGCCCGGTGGCGGCAATGCTTCTCTGGGCGAGGAATCCTAGTTCTTTCGGACTAGTTCCTTGAACCGTTCTTTCGATGAGTAGGCGCAATGGATTTATTTGTCTAGTCTGACAAAACTCCTTTGCATGAGACAGTGATGGAAAAAAGTCTGGTGACGGCTTATTCCGTGTTGGGTGTCAGTACCTGGTCATTTACGGTTTGTTTTGCCGTCTGGATGATCTTTGCGGTGCTCGGTATTCCGGTGAAGCAGATGCTGCACCTGACCGAGACCCAGTTCGGCATTCTGGTGGCCATGCCGGTCTTGACCGGCTCTTTGATCCGCGTACCGCTGGGGATCTGGACCGACCGTTTTGGCGGGCGCATCGTTTTTTTCCTGCTCATGCTCTCTGCAGTGGTGCCGATCTGGCTGATGAGTTACGCCAGCCAATACTGGCATTTCCTGGTTCTAAGTCTTTTTGTTGGCGTGGCCGGCGGCAGTTTTTCAGTGGGGACGCCTTATGTGGCGCGCTGGTTTCCTCGTCATCGCCAAGGCTTGGCCATGGGCATCTTTGGCGCGGGCAATTCCGGTTCAGCGCTGACCAAATTTGTCGCGCCAGCCATCATCGCCGCTTGGGGCTGGCAGGCTTTACCCCGTGTGTATGCCGTGGCCATGCTGGTCACTGCGATCGTTTTCTGGATTTTTTCCGCAAGTCACCCCGATCATCTGGTTCGCCATCGCGGCGGCTTTCTGGCGCAGCTCCACACCCTGAAAGATCCGCGCGTTTTACGCTACTGCCAGTATTACTCGGTGGTGTTTGGCGGCTATGTCGCGCTGGCGCTGTGGATGACGCGCTATTACGTCAGCGAATATGGTTTTGATATCAAGATCGCCGCGCTGCTGGCGGCTTGTTTTTCTTTGCCCGGCGGCGTGTTGCGCGCCGTGGGCGGCTGGATTTCTGATCGTTTTGGCGCTTACCGGACGACCTGGTGGGTCATGTGGTTTTGCTGGGTGGCGTTTTTCATCCTTTCCTATCCGCAAACCGATTTCGTCATCCACACCCTTTCCGGGGCGCAGACATTTCATATTGGGCTGAACGCCACGCTGTTCACGGCGCTGCTTTTTTGCGTGGGCGTCGCCATGGCGGTCGGCAAAGCTTCGGTTTTCAAATTCATCTCTGACGAGTTCCCGCACAACATCGGCGCAGTTTCCGGCGTGGTCGGGCTGGCTGGCGGCTTGGGCGGTTTCATTCTGCCCATCCTGTTTGGCCTGGCGGTCGATCTGACCGGCATTAACTCCAGCGCTTTCATGCTGATGTACGGCACGGTTTGCGTGTCGCTGATCTGGATGCATTTCAGCTTTCGGCCTGAATCAAACCCATCTGCTGAGCCTGTTTCAGCCGATGACCCGATCCTCCTTGCCAAGCGGAGAGAGTAATGAGCCATCTGATTAGCCGTTGGGAACCCGAAAATCCGCAATTCTGGCAAAGCACCGGCAAGGGCATCGCCCGGCGCAATCTGCTGATTTCGATTCCCTGCCTGATGCTGGGTTTTATCGTCGCCGCCATGTGGAGCATGGTGACGCTGAATCTGCCCAATGCCGGATTTTCGCTCAGCAAAGATCAGCTCTTTTTGCTGGCGGCGCTGCCCAATCTTTCGGGCGCGACTTTGCGGATTTTTTATTCCTTCATGCCGGCGCTCTTTGGCGGGCGTAAATGGACGACGCTCTCCACCGGGTTCTTGCTCTTGCCGGCCCTGTGGTTGGGTTTCGCGGTGCAGGATCCAAGCACTTCTTATCCGACCCTGGTGCTGATTTCGCTGCTGTGTGGTCTGGGTAGCGGCAACTTCGCCAGTTCGATGGCCAATATCGCTTTCTTTTATCCCGCAGCGCAAAAGGGCGCGGCCAACGGGCTGAATGCCGGTTTTGGCAATCTGGGTGTTTCTCTGGCGCAATTGCTGATTCCGCTCGCGGTGACCTTGCCACTCTTTGGCGCGTTCGGCGGCGAGGCTCAGCATTACCTCAAGGATGGCGTCGAGCATTCGCTTTGGTTGCAAAACGCTGGTTTTATCTGGGTTCCGCTGATTGTGGCGGCCACGATCGCCGCTTGGTTGGGCATGAACGATCTGGCTGACGCCAAATCTTCATTTGCCGAGCAATCGGTCATTTTTGCGCGTTTTGACAATTGGCTGATGTGTTACCTCTACATCGGCACGTTCGGCAGCTTTATCGGTTTTGCCGGCGCGTTTGCGCTCTTGACCAAAACCCTGTTCCCCGCCATTCCGATTGCCCATTACGCCTTTCTTGGCCCTTTGATCGGCGCGCTGATTCGCCCGGTGGGCGGCGCGGTTTCTGATCGCTTGGGCGGCGCCAAAGTCACGCTGGGGGTCTTCCTCGGCATGATGCTGGGCGTGATTGGCGTACTGGCGGCTTTACCTACACAGAATTCAGGCGGGAGTTGGCCGCTGTTCTTTGCCAGTTTTCTCTGGCTCTTTGCCTGCGCAGGCGTGGGCAACGGTTCGACCTATCGCATGATCCCGACGATTTTTGTAACGCTGGCGCAAAGGCGTGCGGCCGGGCAAGGCGAAGCGGCTGTGCAGCAGGCCAAGCTCATCGGCGTGAAGGAATCGGCCGCCGCCGCCGGTTTCATCAGCGCGATTGGCGCTTATGGCGGCTATTTCATCCCGCAGGGCTTTGGCCTTTCCATGAAGGCAACAGGCGGGGCGGAAGTCGCGCTGTATGTCTTTCTTGCTTTCTATGTGAGCTGCGTGTTGCTGACGTGGTGGTTCTACAGCCGCAAAAACGCGTCGCTGCCTTGCTGATTGTTGTCTTCGGAGACCTGAACAATGAGTCACTTTCTGGATCGACTGAAATTCCTCACCCGCAGCCGCGAAACCTTTGCCGATGGTCACGGTGAAACCATCAAGGAAGATCGCAGCTGGGAGAACGCCTACCGTTCGCGCTGGCAGCACGACAAGATCGTGCGCTCGACCCATGGCGTGAACTGCACGGGTTCGTGTTCGTGGAAGATCTATGTGAAAAACGGGCTGATCACCTGGGAAACCCAGCAGACCGATTACCCGCGCACCCGTCCCGATCTGCCCAATCACGAACCGCGCGGCTGCCCGCGCGGGGCGTCTTACAGCTGGTATGTGTATTCGGCGCAGCGCGTGAAATACCCGATGATCCGCGGTCGGCTGATGGAAATGTGGCGCGAGGCGCGCCAGAACATGGATCCAATCGCGGCCTGGGAATCCATCAGCCAGAACCCGGCCAAGGCCAAGCGCTATAAGAGCGTGCGCGGGCAGGGCGGCTTTGTGCGCGCGAGCTGGGATGAGGTCACCGAGATCATCGCTGCTGCGAATGCCTATACCGTCAAGACCTATGGCCCGGACCGCGTGATCGGCTTCTCGCCGATTCCGGCCATGAGCATGATCAGCTACGCCGCCGGCAGCCGTTATCTGTCGCTGATTGGCGGCGTGTGCATGAGCTTTTACGACTGGTACTGTGATCTGCCGCCGGCCAGCCCGCAAATCTGGGGTGAGCAGACCGATGTGCCCGAATCGGCCGACTGGTACAACTCGACCTACCTGATGGTGTGGGGCTCGAACGTGCCGCAGACGCGCACGCCGGATGCGCACTTCTACACCGAGGTGCGCTACAAGGGCACCAAGACGGTGGCGGTTTCCAGTGATTTTGGCGAGATGGTCAAGTTCGGCGACATCTGGCTCGCGCCCAAACAGGGCACCGACGCCGCGCTGGCGATGGCGATGGGGCATGTGATCCTGAAGGAATTCCACGCCAACGGCCAATCGGATTACTTCCGCGATTACGTCAGCCGCTACACCGACATGCCGATGCTGGTGCAACTGCGCCCGCATGGCGATTGTCTGGTGCCCGATTATTTCCTGCGCGCTTCGCAACTCGATGCAGCCTGCGATCAGGCCAATAACCCGGACTGGAAGACCCTGCTGATCGACAGCGCCACGGGCGAGCTGGTGGTGCCCAATGGCAGCATCGGTTTTCGCTGGGGCGAGGCGGGCGACAAGATCGGCCGCTGGAATCTGGAACAGAAGGATGGCGGCAGCCAGCGCGAGATCAGCGCGCGCCTTTCCTTGCTGGATGCCCATGACGCCGTGGTCGAGGTCGGCTTCCCCTACTTCGGTGGCACCGACGCCCATGGTCTGCTGGCGCGCCGGGTGCCGGTGAAGAAAATCCCCCTGGCCGATGGCAGCGAGGGGGTGGTGGCGACCGTGTTTGATCTTTCCATGGCCAACTACGGCGTGGATCGCGGTCTGGGCGGGGCCAATGTGGCCAGCGACTACAGCCAGGATGTTCCCTATACCCCGACCTGGCAGGAAAAGCACACTGGCGTGAAGCCGGCGCTGGTGATCCAGGTGGCGCGTGAATTTGCGCAGAACGCGCACGACACCCACGGCAAGAGCATGGTGATCGTGGGCGCGGCGCTGAACCACTGGTATCACATGGACATGACTTATCGCGGCATCATCAACATGCTGATGATGTGCGGCTGCGTGGGTCAATCGGGCGGCGGCTGGGCGCACTACGTGGGCCAGGAAAAGCTGCGTCCGCAAACCGGCTGGGTGCCGCTGGCGTTTGCCACCGACTGGGTGCGTCCGCCGCGCCAGATGAATTCCACGAGCTTTTTCTACGCCCACACCAGCCAGTGGCGGCATGAAAAACTGGCGGTCGATGAGCTGCTCGCGCCCACTGCGCAGGCTGGCAAATATCGTGGCCAGAGCCTGCTGGATCTGAACGCCAAGGCCGAGCGCATGGGCTGGCTGCCTTCCGCACCGCAGCTGGAAACCAATCCGCTTGAGCTGACCACCGCAGCGGCGGCGGCCGGGGCGGATCCGGTGAAGTTCGCCGTGGATGAGATCAAGGCCGGGCGGGTGCGTTTCTCCTGCGATGACCCGGACAATCCCAAGAACTTCCCGCGCAATATGTTTGTGTGGCGCTCCAACATTCTGGG
>CAXYUI010000019.1:0-14665 GCA_964291975.1 uncultured Formivibrio sp.
CGATTAGCCAGGGAATAGCCCAAGGCATTGAGCGCACTAGCGTCACTAGGTCGATGCGTCAAATACTGCCGCAAATCAGCTTCGCCCCGCGCGTAATCGCCAACATAATCCGCCACCAAAGAGCGCTCCAGCAGCAGTTCATGCGCATCAGGCTGCGCGGCGATCGCTGCATTCAGCAAGCGCAGCGCCCCTTGATAATCTTTCAGCTCGCGCAGCACTTGCGCCTGCGCTTGGGTCTTTTCAGATTTTTCTTCCGGCGTTTTTTCCGGCATGGCCGCCACTCTGCGTAGCGCCTCGTCGCGCGCGCCCAAGCGCGCCTCGATGCGCGCCATCCGCGCCGTAATTTTCAACGAAGAATCCGCGCTGATCTGCCGATACCAATCAAGCGCAGCACGGTACTGCAAACGCATTTCGGCAGATTGCCCCAGATAGGCGCGCAGATGATCAGCATTGGCCGGATGTTGCGCCAGGGCGCGCAGGAACAATTCATCAGAGCGCGCATAGTCCCCGGCGTACTGAGCTAACAAACCCGCACCGGTCAACGCCTCCAAATCATTAGGCGTCAGTTTCAATACGGATTCATAAGTCTGACGCGCCTCGGTACTTTTCCCGGTTTCCAGCAAAGTGCTAGCCAGCAGCAATTGCGCATCCCGATTTTGGCGCAAATTGGGCTGCTGCAAAAAAGTGATCCGCGCAGCAGCAGGGAGCAGCTGCGCCTTGTACAGCAGCGCCATCGGCCAGTCCGGTTGCAGTTTCAAGGCCACATCCAGCGCGGCAATCGCCGCGTCAGTTTGTCCCTGCCAAGCCAGAGCAACGGCCAAGGCGTAGTGCGATTCAGGCACATCGGGATAACGCTCGACCACTTGACGATGCACCAGCACCACAGCGGCGCGATCACTACCCTCCTGCCACAGCCGGGGAAGCTGCATGATGGCGGCGCCGATTTTTTCCGGATGCAATTCCAGCAAGCGAATCAGATGCGGCTGCGCTTCAGCAATCCGGTTGGCGCGAATCAACAGTGCCAGCAGCAATTGCTGCGGCTGTTCAGATTCCGGCGCCAGCGCCACCCAGCGCTTGACGGCAACAATCGCCTCATCAAGCTGACCGGCGCCCATCGCAATTTCAAAAGCCCGGCGCGCGGCGCGCGGATCCTGCGTTTTGTCGGTCAAGTCCATCCAGGCCTGAAACGCCAGCGGATATTCACCACGCTGCGCAGCGACATCCCCCAGCAAAATCCGGAACAGGATTTCGTCGCTCAAGGCCAAATGGGGCAGATCTTCAGCGCGATAAGGCTGGCTCGACGCGCTCTGCGCCACACCAACAGGCGCGGCCTGCGCCAGCGGAGCCGACACGCCCTTTCCGGTGGGTGTCGTTGCCGCGCAGCCGCTCAAGCAGGCCGCCAGCAAGGCTGCGATCAATGTGCCGCGAGAAGGGTGCATGACAAAATCCGCCATCGATAAGTAAGCGGATCATATTAGGGGATATGAACGCTTGCACGCCAGCGTCTACGCCACAATCTGCATCACATTCTTCCCTGCCGGTGTTCGCCATGCCCGAATTGCCCGAAGTCGAAACCACCCGCCGCGGCATTGCCAGCCACCTCGCACAAGCGACGGTTCGCCAGGTGATCGTACGCACCCCGCGTTTGCGCTGGCCAATTCCTGAACTGCCAATTGCCGGCCAGCCCCTGCTGGCTCTTGAGCGGCGAGCCAAATATCTCTTGTTCCGCTTTCCCAACGGTACCTTACTGGTGCATCTGGGCATGACGGGCAGCCTGCGCGTGTTAACCCGGCCACAAGCCGTACAAGCGCATGAACATGTCGATATTGAATGGGTCGACGGCCGCATTCTGCGCTATCGCGACCCGCGCCGTTTTGGCGCTTTTCTGTGGACGGACAGCGATCCAGAACAACATCCCTTGCTGGCGCGCCTTGCCCCGGAACCACTCTGTGCACAATTTGATACGGACTGGTTGACGCGCAAGCTGGCGAGGCGAAGCACCCCGATCAAGGTGGCCATCATGGATGCGCAATGCGTGGTTGGCGTCGGCAATATTTACGCCTCGGAATCGCTGTTTCGCGCAGGAATTTCACCGCTACGCCCTGCCGCAAGCCTAAATGCCAACGAAATCGCGCGCCTGCTTGCCGAAATCCGCAGCACGCTCGCCGCTGCAATCGCCGCAGGCGGCACCACATTGCGCGACTATGTCGATTCTGACGGCAAAGCCGGTTATTTCAGCCTGCAATGCGCCGTTTATGATCGCGCCGGCTTACCCTGCCCACACTGCGGCCAAGTTGTTGCGCAAACCCGGCAAGCTCAGCGCGCGACCTACTGGTGCCCCCACTGCCAGCATTGACATTCTTGACGCGTTCCGTCATATAGGCAGTACTTGAAAGGCTACAAGCCAGAGGTCTGCCCAATGATTGCCGATTACCTGCATCAGGATGCCGTTGCCGCGAACGATCACCTCGTCGCGGATTTTGAAGCTTACAGTGCTTGGCGGAGCAATCTGACCCAAGCCATTACCCGCCTTTCGCGCTGGCTGGCCGAACAGGATCTGAACGATGCGCAAACGGGTTTGCGCTTGCAGAACCTGATTGAGCGTCTGAAAAACGACAAACTAAATATTGCCTTTGTCGCCGAGTTCTCGCGCGGCAAATCCGAACTGATTAATTCGATTTTCTTTGCCCATTACGGCCAGAGAATTCTGCCCTCGAGCGCCGGCCGCACCACGATGTGTCCGACCGAGCTGCTCTACGACGCAGCACAAAAACCGTCGATTCGCCTCTTGCCGATCGAAACGCGCGCGCGCGATCTGGCCACGCAGTCCTATCGCAACTTTCCGGATGAATGGCACAACATCGAACTCGATCTGGGCAGCCCGGAAGCGCTGCAAGCTGCGTTCAAGGAACTCGGCCGCACTCGCCACGTCGCAGTGGCCGATGCCAAGACCTACGGCTTGTACGATGAGGAAGATCCGGATCAGGCACTGGTAGTGGATGCCAACGGCATGGTGGATATTCCGTGCTGGCGTTATGCCATCATCAACTTCCCGCACCCGCTGCTGGAGAAAGGTTTGGTGATTCTGGATACCCCGGGTCTGAACGCCATTGGCGCCGAGCCGGAACTGACGCTCGACCTGTTGCCGAACGCCCACGCGATTCTGTTCATCCTCGCGGCCGACACCGGCGTCACCAAATCCGACATCGCAGTTTGGCGCAACCATATCGCGGCCGGCCCAGCCGGTCGCAAAGGGCGCTTGGTGGTGCTCAACAAGATCGACGGCCTGTGGGACGAGTTGAAATCCGCCGCTGAGATCGAAGGTGAAATCAGTCGCCAGGTTAAAACCTCGGCCGATTTGCTGAATGTGCCGATCGAACATGTCTTCCCGGTTTCCGCGCAAAAAGCCCTGATCGCCAAGGTACAACAAGACGACACGCTGCTCGGCAAATCACGCCTCGCTGCGCTGGAACATGCGCTCTCGAATGAGTTGATCCCCGGCAAGCAAGACA
This sequence comes from uncultured Formivibrio sp., assembly GCA_964291975.1. GTDB lineage: Bacteria > Pseudomonadota > Gammaproteobacteria > Burkholderiales > Chitinibacteraceae > CAXYUI01. Next base: position 3,513 of record CAXYUI010000019.1, read on the forward strand.
TCGTGCGCGATGCCGCGCATGGCGAAATCGAAGAGCTGGTGCTGGCGACGCGCAATCTGCTGATGGCGCGCGGCGGCAGCATCCGCGAGCAACTCGACGAACTGACCGGCTTGCGCGGCAAAAACCGCGATGTGATCTTGCAAATGATGGACAAGGTGCAAGCCGACAAAACCAAGTTCGAGCAAGGCCTGTTGCGCTTTCAGGCGCTGCGCAGCGTCTTTACGCAGCAAACCAACAAGCTGTATGCGCTGCTGGGCAAAGAAGCGCTCAATATCGAGATCTTGCGCGTCCGCACCGACATGGACAAAACCAAGTTCTCGTTTGGCGAGGGCGGCCTGCGTTCGACCATGGATCGCTTCTTCCAGAGCGTGAATAAATCGATCTCGCAATCGGCCGAACAAGTCGCGGAAATCCAGGCCATGATGGCGGCCATGTATGTGAAATTCTGTGAGGAACACGGCTTGGGCAAGATCACCCCGCCGCCGTTCTCGACGCTGAAATATCACAAGGAATTGGCGCGTCTGGAAAAAACCTTCCGTGAACACTTCAATACGGTCGGCAACCTGATTACCACCAGCAAGACGCAACTGACGCGCAAATTCTTCGAAAGCGTGGCCAGCCGCGTGGCCTATGTGTTCGACGTGGCCAACCGCGACGTTGAAAGCTGGCTCAAGGCCGTGATGGCGCCGATGGAAACGCAGGTGCGCGAACACCAGCTGCAATTGCGCCGCCGCTTGGAAAGCATCAAGCGCATCCACAAGGCGACCGACACACTGGAAGACCGCATCAGCGAATTGGCTGAAATTGATACTCAGCTTTCCGCCCAAATCGCCGAACTCGATGCGCTGCTGAAAGAAATCTACACCGCGCTCAACACCGAAATCGGCGAGTTTGCCCAGAAAGCCGCATAAATTTTGGGCATGCAACCACAGGCCTTCATCGTCATGATGAAGGCCTGTTCGTTTGCGCTGGGCTAAACTGGCGCGCCTTTCCCTTCCCGGAGTCACCATGATCGTTTCTGCCCTGCTCGCCTATTTGGGCGTCGGCCTTATCGCTGGTTTTCTGGCCGGATTACTCGGCGTCGGCGGCGGCATGGTCATCGTGCCCGGCCTTTTGTTCGCCTTTCACCTGATCGGCATGGATGCGCAATACCAGCAGCATTTGGCGCTCGGCACCTCGATGGCGACCATCCTGTTCACCGGCATTTCCAGCATGAAAGCCCACCATGGGCGCGGCGCGGTGCGCTGGCCGATTTGGCGGCAGATTTCCCCCGGCATCATCGTCGGCACTTTTGCCGGCGCCTTTCTGGCCGGCTCTATTTCGCCGCTGTTTCTGAAATGGTTTTTTGTCGGATTTGCCTATCTGATCGCCGCGCAAATGCTGCTCGACTACAAACCCGCTGCACACCGAGATCTGCCAGCCACGGCCGGCATGAGCGCGGCGGGCGGCGTGATCGGCGCGCTATCGAGCTGGGTCGGCATCGGTGGCGGTTCGCTTTCCGTGCCGTTTATGACCTTTTGCAATGTGCCGGTGAAAGAAGCCATCGGCACTTCGGCGGCGATTGGCGTGGTCATCGCGGTGGCCGGCTCAGTCGGTTTTGTAGTTTCCGGCTGGAGTGCGCCGGGTCTGCCGGCCGGCAGCGTGGGCTTTGTCTATCTGCCGGGCTTGGCCGGCATCGTGCTGGCCAGTTTCCCCATGGCCAAGGTCGGCGCGGCGGTCGCGCACCGCCTGCCGGTTCCGGTACTCAAAAAATGCTTTGCGGGGCTCTTAACGCTACTCGCGAGCAAGATGCTGCTGGGGCTGATCTAGCGCTTGCAGAGCGCTTCGCACGGCACGCCGTCGCCATTGCCGTCGATCTTCTTCAGCCCGCACTGCTGCAGGTGGAATTTCGCCTCTTCGCAGCTCGTCATTTCACGGCAAGTCTGCTTGCTACCGCACTGAAAGGCCGCGCCAGTTGGCGCACGCGGAGCGCGGGTCGGCGCTAGCGTCGGTGCGGGTTTGCCGCGCAGCGCGCCCATCAGATCATCAAACCAGCCGCCTTCGTGATTTTTCTTGTTGCGCCGCCATTGCCACGGTGGCGTCGGATTGGCGTCGCCCCACAAACCGCGCCGCTCGGCGCGCGCCTCATCCTCAGCCGCAAAATAACTGCGATCCCGCGCGTATTGCCGATACACCCAGGCCATGCCTCGCCGCACCTGCTCCAGATTCACATTCTGTCCGTCGACCCACACCGCGCCGACAATCCGTCCGTAGCGATCCTGATCTTCGACTTCCACCGTGGCGGTTCGTCCATAGGCCAGCTGCGACAGCGACTGCTTGGCGCGTGAACCCCAAGCCTGATCGGATTCAGGCGAGTCGATCTGACCCAGCCGAATTTTGTATTCTTGCCGCCCAACCAGCAGTTTGAGGGTGTCGCCATCGCTGACGCCGACGACTTCGCCATGCAGCGAGTGCGCTTGCGCCGCAAGAGAGAAAAGACAGAGGAACAGCAGCAGATAACGCATGAGGCTCACCGCGCAAAAAACGCGATTCTACCCTGCGCCTTACATTTCGAGCTTTTCAACGGCGATCAGCGCATCGACCAGATGGTTGTTGAAAGTGGTTTCATCGAGACTGCACGCCGCCAGTTGCGCCGAACTTGGCGGCTCGGGCAACTCCGCCGCCTTGACCAAGCGCAGATAGGGCGCGAAGGGGCCGGTGTCGGCCAGTAAGGCCAAGCGGACCGGACTGGCGAGTTCAACATCCGCCAGAATCCGGGAAAGAGGGCGCTGCAAAAGCGCATCGAGCAAGGAGAAAAGGCCAGTCAGATACAGGTTTTCAGCCTGGCCGGGCAAGTGATCGCGCCCCATCCTGACCATCAGTTCGCCGCGAATTTGCGCCATTTCCTGCAAAGCAGGGCTATTTTCCACCGCCCCCGGATTGGCATAGATCAGCAGCGCCAGCCAGCGATACAACTGGCTGCGCCCCAACACCACCAAAGCTTGCTCGATAGATTCGATCCGGGTTGCCAAGCCCTGCCCCGCTGAATTGACCTGTTTGAGCAGGCGCAACGACAAGAGCGCATCGGTTTTGAGTACGCGGGCGATTTCGGGGATCTCGGCTTCGCCGCGCACCATGTTCAGCAGATCCAGTACGCGGATAAAACCCGGATCAATCGGTTCGTCCGGCCAGTGCTGGGCGTTGAACAGCTGGCCGGCGGCAAAGTGGCAACCAATGCGCTTGGCCCAGGCGTATTCCTCGCGCCAGGCAATATCGACCGCAATAATGGCCGCGCGCGGTGAGATGCTTTTGAGCCGCTGCACCAGCTCTGCGGCCTGCTCTGGCGTGCGGCCATGCACCGGAAACGCAAAAGCGCTGGCCAATTTGACGATGCCCGCCGGCCATTTCCCCGGCAAATACAGCGCAATGCGCAGACCTTTTTCTTTGAGTTCGCTCAGCCGGACTTCAGCGTTATCGGGCAGGTGACCGGGCATCAGCAATAGCGTCGCTTCGCGGGCGGCCAATTCATCGAGCGTGGCGAGTTTGAGACTGCCCGCGCCCAGTTCAACCAGCCAGTGGCGGGAGGACTTGGCGGTCGAAGCCAAACGCCGGAACGATTCGAGCAACACGGTATCCAGATGCACGGCATGCTGGTCGGCATGATGGCGATGGGTATGGCGCAGACGAAACAGCGTCCCCATCAGTTCGCCGCGGCTATCGACCACCGGCTCACTTTGCATCAGGGGCGGCAAAGCCACATCCGGCAAAGCGACTGAAGAAGCGACCGGCGCAGCGCTGCTCGGCATGTCGCTGACATGATCCGGCGTTTTGTGGAACAGCTTATTCAGAAAATCAAACATGATGCTTCCTGCACTGGGCGTTTCATGAGCTTAGCACCCCGGCGCACGCGCCTCTGCAAACGCCGAACTCCAGATCGTTCGCTTTGTTTCTCGGCTTATTGCCGCGTTAGCCGGGCTGGTCGAGGGCAGGCGCAGCAAGCGAGGATGAGGCTCGGGCAGTGCCGGAAGAATATGTCGGCAAAATAATTTTGTCGCCGCTGCGCCATTCAAGCCGATGCAGCCGATGTCCGGGCAGGCTCGCAGCAAGCCGACAATGTCATTGGCCTGTACGGAATGAGGGTCGATGGCAGAATCCAGACTCCCGGCGCGCTGGCAGCGTGCAAGCACATCCCAGAGCGCAACGCCGCCTGCAAGCAAAGCTGCCACACGTTCCGCATACGGCAAGGCCAAATCAAAATCCAGCGCCTCTGCGGCAAAGCGCCAGAACAAATTGTGTGGATGGGCGTAATACTGCTGCGCCCGCAAAGAAACGACGCCCGGCATGCTACCCAGAATCAGCAGGCGGGCGTCGTTGCGGTACAGCGGGGCAAAGCTTTCTACGATCGGGTTCATCTTCAGATTTTGCCCTGCAAGATGCGCCGCCACGTAGTCAGCGCGGGCTTAACGTGTGCTCACAATCTCGCGCAGCAATGCTTTTTGGTCTGCGGTACGAGCGAATTTATCCCAAACCGCTTTTTGACTATCCACCAGCGATTTTCGATCAATATCACGCGCAGCCACGATCTGTACGCCAGCGCTCACCAGCTTCGCACGCGCTTCTTTTTCCTTGGTTTCCCACTGCTTCACATAGAACGGTACGGAATCCTTGGCGGCCTTGCGAATCGCAGCCTGAGTGTCTTTATCGAGTTTGTCCCACACCACTTTCGAGAACACCACCACTTCCGGCGTCATCGAATGCATGGTCTCGCTGTAAACCGGGGAAACCTGATAGTGCTTGGATTCAATAAAAGAGGGGTAGTTGTTTTCGGCCGCGTCGATCGCGCCGCCTTTCAGCTGTCCCAGCACTTCGGCATACGCCGCCGGCTTGGCTTGTGCGCCGAGCGCGCCGACCATCCCCATCATCAAGTCCGAAGGCTGCACGCGGATTTTCAGATCTTTCAGATCAGCCAGATTGCGGATCGGTTTTTGCGCGTACATCGAGCGCGCGCCCGCTTCATACAAGCACAGGCCGATAAAGCCGGCTTTTTCAAAAGCAGCCAGAATCTTGTCGCCCTGCGAGCCATACATGGTCTTGCGGAAGTGCTCGATGTCACGGAACAGGAAAGGCATGGCCGGGATCACGCTTTCCGGCACCATGCTGTGGAAGGTTGCGGTACTGACGCGCACCATATCGAGCGCGCCCACCTTGACCTGTTCGACCGTATCTTTTTCCGAACCGAGCGCACTGGGGCTAAAGACCTTGATCTTATATTTGCCGCCGGTGGCCTTGTTCAGCTGTTCGCCCATGTAGTTCACCGCCTGCGTGGTCGGAAAATCCTTGCCATGCACATCGGCGGAAAGAAATTCACGCGCCAGCGCTTGGGGCGCGGCACAAAACGCCGTAAGTAATACCGAAACCAGCAGGGATTTTTTAATCAACATGAGCTTGTCCATCCAAGAATTGAAAGCCACCCGCCATCGTCCACGGGCACATCTGCTTTCTTGTAAAGGATTCAGCTAGGCAGGGTCAAGATTCGAATCCAGATTGCGCCGTAATAAAAAAAACAAATCAAGTTTATTGCCACTCTTTAGATTGCTTTTTTGGCTTAAAAGCGTTGAAAAAACAGCATTCCCAGCTGTTTTTCCGCATGCATTCGGCGTGAAGATCCAACCCGTTTTGATTCATGCATATTCGCAACACCTTCTGATCGGTCAAACACGATCAGCGCCCCAAAAGCTTTTACAGCAAAGCTTGCGTGAATTTGACTGCGCGCTGCATTATCCGGATCATTCCGTTTATTTTTGTTCACATTCTCATGAACGATACCATCAGGATTGTCTTCAAAGGGGCGCTGCAACCAGGCCAAACTCAAGCCGAAGTTGCTCCTCGTCTGGCGCAGGCCTTGAAAATTCCGCTCGAGCAGGCGCAAACCCTGTTTTCCGGCCAGACGGTCACCCTCAAACGCAATCTGCCGCGCGCTGATTTTCCGCGCTATGCCGAAAACCTCTCGCGAATGGGCATTGTGGTCGAAATGGAAGACGAAGCGCCTGCTGCTGCGCCCGTCCCGCCCGTCTCAGCGCCCGCCGCCGATGACAACCTGCTATTTCCGGCGCTCTTTGGCGCAGCGCCCGCACCACAACCGCAAGCCAGCCCGGTCAACCCTGCCCAAGCCAGCGCAGCACCCGGACTTTCGGTCGCCGCAGAGCCCGAATTGATGAACTGCCCGAAATGCGGAGCCTCCCAACCGAAACGAACGCTCTGCCGCGAATGTGGTGTGGATATGCCGCGCTTTGCCGCTGCGCAAACGCAAGTGGCCAGCGAGCCGATTGCGCCTGCCAACCCTTCTGGCCTGCCTGTTCATGCAAGCCAGATCGCGCCCGATCTTGATCCGGAAGACGGCGCCGAAGATACGCCCGGGTTTCGCAGCATCTCGTTCAGCGGCCGACTGAACCGCATCCGCTATATGGCCTACACCCTGGGCTTCGGTTTGCTGTTTGGCGTTGGCATCGGTCTGTTGTTTGCGCTCGGCATGATTCGCAATTGGGTGGGCGTCGGCTTCTTCGGTGCCCTGTTCCTCGGCTATATGATCCGGCTGAACGCCCTGCGCCTGCACGATATGGATCGCAGCGCGTGGTGGCAGCTCTTGCTGCTGCCGATTGGCGGACTGCAAAGCGTGGGCACGTACAAGATGCTGACCGGCGGATCAAGCTTTCTGTTTGCCCTTAGCAATGTGCTGATGCTGGTCTATACGCTGTGGATCATTGCGTGGCCGGGCAGCGCCAAGGGCAACCGCTTTGGTTATCCGAACGAGCGCAACACCGTGCTCGGTTATATCGGCGCCGTGCTTTTTGTTCTAGCGCTGATAACCAGCATGATTGGCGCCAAACAAAATCGCTTGTCGATGCCGCAATCCAAAAAGCCCGAAGTCGCGCCGGCCTTCGTCACCCTGTACTGCAACAGCAGCGCCTCCGCCTGCTACGACGCGCGGAACTGGTTTTCCCGCTATCCACAGTTGCAGTATGAAGACTGCAATATCGAAACCACCCCGGCCTGCCGCAGCGAATTTGATCGCTTGGGCGGCACGGTCGTTCCGATGCTGGTGGTTGGCAATAAAAAACATGACGGGTTCGACGAGGAATGGCTGCAGCGCGAAATCACGCTGGAAATGATGCGCCGCGCACAAGAACAGCACGCCCAGGGCGACGAGGAATGACAAGGAGTCATCCGTGCTGATCCTGCCGCTCCCCGCCGCGCCCAACTGGCGTCGCCCACCTTGGGTGACGCTAGGGATTATCGTGCTGTGCAGCTTTATTTATCTCTTTTTGCAGCTGCGCGACGGCCCGATCGAGCACCAGGCCTATGGCTTTTATTATTCACAAGGGCTCGACCAGTTTGAGCTGCCGCGTTATCTCGACCATCTGCGCCAAACCGGCCGAGCCAAACAGGCGGACGAACTGAAAGCGCACCGCGCCAGCAAGGACCTCACCTTGTTGCGCATGCAGGCCGATGCCGACTTCATGCGCCGGCTGCACAACGATGAAATCGTCAAGCGCGACGAACCGCGCTGGCCGCAGTGGAAAAAAGCCCGCGCCGAATTTGAAGACCTGATCGGACAAAGCTTTACCGATCGCTTCATCCTCAAACCAGCCAACCCCACTTGGTACAGCCTACTGATGCATATGTTTATGCACGGCAGCGTCGATCACCTGCTGGGCAATATGGTCATCCTCTTTATCGTGGGCTACACAGTGGAAGCCGCGCTCGGCGGGTGGCGCGATCTGGCTTTCTATTTGCTCTCAGGATTGGGGGGCACCAGCGCCGACCTGATCCTGCGCTCGGACAGCTTTGTCGCCACGCTGGGTGCATCAGGCGCGATCGCTGGTGTGATGGCGATGTTTGTGGTGATTTACGGCCTGCGCAAAATCCGCTTTTTCTATTTTGTGATTTTCTATATGGGCACGCTGCAGGCTTCAGCGCTCTTGGTGCTGCCGGTCTGGCTCGGCAAGGAACTGCTGCAAAAAGCGATGAATCCCGGCAGCAATGTGAACTACTACGCGCACTTTTGCGGCCTGTTGACGGGCGCGCTGCTCGTGATGTTATTCCGCTGGCGACGCGGCTGGCAGACGGCCGATCATGTCATCGATCAGGAAAACAACGCGGAACAGCAGAAGCAGATCCGGCGCGCAGAAGAACTCCTTGCACAACTGCAGTTCGAAGCCGCCGCCCGGCTGCTGGCCAAGCTGGTCGATCAAGCGCCAGAAAATCCCCAACTGCTCGCCGACTTTTACCAAGCCGCCAAGATGCAGCCCGACCCGCAACTGCGCCAACACGCATGCCAGCTGGTGCTCCGGAAAAATCCGGGCGCGGCGCGATCGGTCGAAGCTTGGCAGTATTTGCTTGAAAATAAAGCTGCGCTGCCGCAACTGGCGACTGCCGATTGGATGCGTCACGTGACAAGCTGGATTGACGGTGGTTTTCTGAGTCCCGCTGAAACCTTGCTGTCGATGCTGGTGCGCAAGGCCGGCCATCACGGCGGTCTTTCCGCTCAAATTTATCGGCTGGGACAAGCATTTCAACGCGCAGGCCAGGCCGATCGCGCGCTTGGCTGCTGGCGGGTGCTGATCCGCCACTATCCGAATTCTGCCGAAGCACAACTGGTGCGTCAGCCTGCATCTCACTGAACGCCCCGTTCACCGGGGCGCTCTTCATGCATCACGGCTTTTGCAAACGCAGAATAACCGTCTGCAACTGTACGGCTTCATCGCGCACCGGATGAGCAGGAAAGCGCTGCAAAAGCATTTCCAGAATTTTGAGCGCTTGCGCATCGTTTCGCAGGTGCTCTGAAGCCAGCCTTGCGCCCAGCAGCAGCACGTCGGGCAGCGCAGCATGGTTGCCGCCGAACTGTTGATCGAAGCCCTTCACCAGCGCCAGCGCCAGATCGTGCCGATGCGCGCCCAGCGCCGCCTTGCCCAGCGCAACCCGCAAATGACCATCAGATGGCAGGAAAGTCGGATCAATGCGACGCACCGTATCCAATACGCGCAGCGCCTGATCGGTTCGCTGCTGTTGCAATAACAGCGCCAGATACCGATCGGTCTCGCGCGGCAATTGTGCGCGGTGCGCTTCCGATGCCAGCAGCAGGCGGAAATAGCCTTCTCGCAAGATCAGATCTTGCGGCTGATCCGCCACCGCGCCGGCCAGAAAACGGATGGCTTCTGCAGCCTGACCCGAGCGCACCAACTCTCCAGCCTGCGCCACTTGCGCCCGCGCATCGTCTTTTTCCGGTTGCGCGGTCGGAGTGCTCGGCGCCCCCCGTTGTTCAATGCCCAGCGCTTCGTGATACTGATGCAGCACATAGCCCATCAGGGCATACATCACGATCACGAAATACATATTGATGAAGAAGAGCAACAACGGCGTCAGCGCCTTGGGCAAAACCGGCAGCAAAAAGGCCGAGGCCGCCGCGCCGCTGCTCATCAGCAAACTCAAACAGCCCCACAGACCCAGATACGGCAAACCGATCGCGGCAATCATCCGCCAGAGCTCTTCCGGATTGATGGACTCCGCCAAATCGTCCGTCAGCGCCAGCACCATAATGCTGGCCGGGATCACCAGCATCAGGATCAGCGAAGCCACGATCATGACGATCTGCCCGACCACCACGCCGAATGCGCCCGCGACGAAGCCGCCGAGTAAGGCCACCAGCACGCTCCCCGCCGCCAGCACCGCGAACTGCTTGTACGGGCGATAGGGATGTTCCTGCGTATTTTCGCGCCAAGCCGCTTCATCAGTCTGCCCCAGCGCAATGCGTTCGAGCACTTTAAAGGCGTGGCGCAGCAAGGCGACAAACAACAGCCCGTTGAGCATGACATGGATAATCCCGCCATGAATCACGCTATTGAGCAGCCAGAACGCCAGCGAAAGTAAAGACAGCGTCAGCAGGGAATCGAGCCGGAAAGGGTAGGCAAAAAAGAAGGGGAAACGTTCCCAATACGGGGTAATGGCAGGCTGGCGCATGGCGATCCGGAAAAAAGTAAATGCCTCACACTCTAACCGATTCTGACGCCAGCCTGAAACTCAGTCCGTCAAGCCTTTACTGGCACAGCGGTTTTTGCGGATTGCATTGGTACAACTCGTATTCCACAAACTGCCCGCCTTCAATCTTCCAATGCGTTAGCGCCGGATAAATATCGCCGGCCGCATTCCACTGCAAGCGGTTATACGCGCCTTCGTAATTGATTGGCTTGCCCTGCCGGATACGCACCAGCGCGGTTTGGAAATCGCGAATTCCCGGACGGATCGTGCGCCCTTTTTCGGCATTGATTTGCGCCAGCGCGGCGCGAATGGCTTCCGGCTTGGCTGCGCCGGTGGTTTTTTCTGCCACCAGCGCCGCCAGCATCAGCGAAACCGTCGCGTCATAGGCGCCGGACGAAGTCATTTCCGGATTTTGCTGGTAGGCCGCCTTGAACGCGCGCAAGAAAGCGCGCCCCGATGGTGAGGTATCGGCCAATTGCACTGAACTGCCTTCAACGCCATTTCCGGCCTCACCCAATTGCGGCAGGATGTAATTGCGGCGCAGGCTGTTATTGGCCAGCACCGGAATCGCATGGCCCGCTTGCCGATAGGCCTTGATCGCCTCGGTGGCCTGTTGCGGCATCATGGCCACGATCACCACATCCGGCTGGCCGGCTGCGGAATTGAGCAATTTCTCCCAATCCTGCGCCAGACTGGCGCTGGCCGAGAAATAGGCGATTTCTGCACTCGCCTGCTTATTGAATTGAGGCAAGGTCTCGGCAATAGCGGTGGCCAGCGAACGATGGCCGACATCAGCCAGAATCCCGACGCGCAATTGACCATTGGCCTTGCGGTATTTCTGCGCCAATTGCGCCTGCACCACTGCTTCATAATTGGCGATATAGAAAACGCGATTCAGCCAATGGTCGGCATCGCGCAAAGCCGCTTGCGTCACCGCATCCGCATCCTGCGCATCGGGCTTATTGATAAAACCCGACGAACACTGGAAACAAGTTAGCGCCACTTTATACGCAGTCGGGCTGGCGGGATCATAATTGAGCTTGTTCACCGCCACCGTTTCGCCGCTGCTCATGGTGTCAAGCGCGGCGACTTTCTGCGCATTACTCAGGCGAATCGCTTCGCTTTGCGCCAATGCCGCC
>CAXYUI010000020.1:0-13609 GCA_964291975.1 uncultured Formivibrio sp.
CGATGTTCCGCGCCAACACCATTTACGAAGGCGAATACCTGCTCGGCACTTCGATTGCCCGCCCGCTGATCGCCAAGCGCCTGATCGAAATCGCCAAGATCACCGGCGCTGACACCATCAGCCACGGCGCAACCGGCAAGGGTAACGACCAAGTCCGTTTCGAGCTGGGCGCTTATGCGCTGATGCCGGGCGTGAAGGTCATCGCCCCGTGGCGCGAATGGGATCTGAACCCGCGTGAAAAGCTGATGGCCTACGCCGAAGCGGCTGGCATCGAAGTCGACATGAAGCACAAGAACGGCGGCGCGCCGTACTCGATGGACGCCAACCTCTTGCACATCAGCTACGAAGGTCGCCATCTGGAAGACCCGAAAGCCGAAGCCGAAGAATCCATGTGGCGCTGGACCGTCAGCCCGGAAGCTGCACCGGACACCCCGGAATACCTCGATCTGGAATTCGTGAAGGGCGATCTGGTTGCCATCAATGGCAAGCACATGAAGGCGCACGAACTCTTGGCTGAACTGAACAAGGTCGGCGGCAAGCACGGCATTGGTCGTCTGGATCTGGTTGAAAACCGCTACGTCGGCATGAAGAGCCGTGGCTGCTATGAAACTCCGGGCGGCACGATTCTGCTCAAGGCGCACCGTGGTATCGAATCGATCACCCTAGACCGCGAAGTCGCGCACCTGAAGGACGACCTGATGCCGCGTTACGCCAGCCTAGTGTACAACGGCTACTGGTGGGCGCCGGAGCGCGTGGCACTGCAAACCCTGATCGACCACACGCAAGAGAAAGTCAGCGGCTTTGTGCGCGTCAAGCTCTACAAGGGCAGCGTTTCGGTGGTGGCACGCGACTCGGTCAACACGCTGTTCGACCAAACCATCGCCACTTTCGACGATGACGGCGGCGCGTACAACCAGGCCGATGCGGGCGGCTTTATCAAGCTGAATGCATTGCGCTTACGCATTGCAGCGAAAAAAGCAGGTAAGTAATTCAGGGCATCGCCCACGGTGCGCAACGCTTGCACACCCTACATGCCGCCAGAGCTGATCTGGCGGCATTTTCACGAATCAAACCTAAAGGAATCACCATGAGCCAGTTCGACCACGTTTCCGTCCTCAAGCAAGCCAATGTCTATTTCGACGGCAAGTGCGTTTCGCACACCGTCATCCTCGCCGATGGCACCAAGAAATCGGTCGGCGTGATTCTGCCGGCCAAGCTCGTCTTCAACACCGGCGCACCGGAAATCATGGAAGGCATTGCCGGCTCTTGCCGCGTGAAGCTCGCTGGCAGCGATGAAGTCAAAGAATACAAGGCGGGCGAATCGTTCAGCGTGCCGGGCAATTCGAGCTTTGAAATCGAAGTGACCGAGGCCTACCACTACGTCTGCCATTTCGGTTAAAAAACCAGCCTGACTTGCTGCGCACACCAAATGGCGGCGTCATACAGGTTTTTTCATGCATAAACGGAGTATTTCCCATGCCTTCTTTTGACTTCACCTCCGAAGCCGATATGGTCGCCATGCAAAACGCGATCGACGTGGCTTCGCGCCAGATCGACAACCGTTTCGACTTCAAGGGCACCAGCGCGCGAATCGATTTCAATGAAAAAGACAAAGCGTTGACCCTTTGGGGCGATTCCGAAAATCAGCTCGACCAAATCAAGGCACTCCTGTGGCCGGCTCTGGAAAAGAAAGAGCCGGAAAGCGCAAAACGTCTGGATGGGCAGAAAATAGAGAGCGTGTCAGGCAACAAGGTCAAACAGGTTTTCAAGATCAAGGACGGTATCGAAAGCGAGCTCGCCAAGAAGATCGTCAAGATGATCAAGGATTCCAAGATCAAGGCACAGGCCGCCATCCAAGGTGATGCGGTACGCATCACCGGCGGCAAGCGCGACGACCTACAAGCGTGCATCAGCCTGATTCGCCAATCCATTACTGATTTTCCGATCAAAGCGGGCAACTTCCGCGATTGATCGCGACTTAACAAAAACGCCGTTTGCACATTGCGCAAACGGCGTTTTTTTATTTATGAATCGGTGTCATCGACGTGGCGGCGTTTGGTAGAGATAAAAGCGCTCACTTTTTTCACCAGAGCGCGCGCCAATCCAGCGCAATTGACCAGGAAATGCGCCGGCGGCTGCTTCAGCGCCATGCAGCAAACTGTATTCGCAATCCGCCTCTCCCAAACGCAAATCCAAGCCACTGAAATAGCTCAGCGCAGCCAGGCGCGTTTCGTCAATTTTCTCCACTCGCACACAAGAGCCCGATTGCACTTGCTTGGCCAGCCCCTCCCCCACAATGCGATAGCTCTTGGACACATCCAGCCAGCCCTGCCACAGGCCGATCAGCAAGCCCCAGAACAGGGTCACCCCACAAGCCCAGGCCACCAGAGCACGACGTCCAAGCGAGCGCTGATGCAGCAAAACACGAATCCAGCCTGCGCTGAGCAACACGGCAAAAAGCAGTCCTCCCCCCAGAGTCGGTAAAAAATCCGGACTGTGCGCACGCAACTCTTGCGCCAAACCAACCGGCCAACCCAAGAACATGACCCACCAACCCAGCCACAACACCAGCGCCAGTCCGCCAAAAGTCAGAATGCCAAACCAGTTAAAAGCCGAAGCGCCGCCACGACGCAGATCATCAATGCCCGGCGTGGCAATCAAAGCCAAGACCGGCAGCAAAATCAAGGCCTGACGCTCGCCCGGAGACGCCGCCATCGCCAGCCAGACCACCATCAGCACCAGAGTCAGCAGCAGCAACTGGAAACGCGGTTCACGCAATTCACGACGATGCGACCACAGCGACCAGGCAGCCAGCGGCAATGCAGGCCAGGCAAACCAGGCCGCAATCGAAGGCAGAAAGCCGGGCGCATGAAACAGCGACAGGCCATTCTCGGTACTAAATGGCCCCCAAGCAGCTTGCGACCACCAAGCCTGATAAACCTCGGGCATTTTGGCGGACAAAGCCAGCGGCCAAAGCACGCCGAGCGGGAGCAGGATCACCAGCGCAGCGGCCATCGACAAAGCGAATCCAGGCTTGCGCCAAGTCGGAAACGCCAATAAGGCAAAGGTCATGACAAGAGACAGTACACATTCAGCCCAGCTCGCCCCGATAAACAAGACCAGCCAGCACGCCCCCAGCAAAGCGCCAGCCGGCAAAGGGCGACGCGGCATCAGCGCCAGTGCATAGCATTGCCAGCAGAAAGCAGCCAAAGCCACCACGGCCGGCGTGGCCAAGTGCCCCCAGCTGAGCAAACCGACGCAGCTGAGCAAGATCACCACCGAGAGCCGCCCTTGCCGACGTCCATGCAGCGCGTAACCGGCAAACCCCACGCCGGTAAAAGCCAACGCCATCCACAGACCCGTACTCAGGCGAGCAGCGTCGTGCATCGACATGCCCAGCCACACCAGCGGCTTGGCCAACAAAGCGGCAATCCAGTAATACAACGGTGCCTGCTCCAGATAAGGCATTCCGGCAATTTTTGGGATCACCCAGCGATCGGTCAGTAAGAACTGGCGCACGATTTCGGCGGTCTGGTTCTCACCGGGTTTCCACGGATCATGGCCAATCAGACCAGGAAGCAGCCAGAGCAGACAAAGCAAGAACAAAAGCCAAGGCTTTTCAGAGCGTGTTTCAGTTGCGGACACGGGGGATGATGGCGCGTAAGTCAGCATTGGCGGGGGCTTGAAGGCAAAAGAAGGATGATAACGATAGCCAACAAAAAAGGCAGCCCGAAGCTGCCTTTTTTTGCACAGAAACGCCGATTACTTCTTGGCGTACATGGCGTACTTGCTGTTGAACTTTTCGATACGGCCAGCAGTGTCCATGATCTTTTGCTTGCCGGTGTAGAACGGGTGCGATTCGCTCGACACGTCCAAACGCACAACCGGGTATTCCTTGCCATCAGTCCACTTCATGGTTTCACGGCCTTTGACCGACATGGTGGAGCGGGTCACAAACTTGAAATCAACGCTAGCGTCGTTGAACATGATTTCGTTGTATTCCGGATGGATATCAGCTTTCATTGCGGGGTTCCCTTAGCTAAAGGTGGGCCTGGATTGTGCAGACGCCCGGTCTTACGTAGAAAAGTTCGCGATTATGCTGCACCAGCAAGTACTTGGCAAGTGCAGCCATCGGCCATTAACGGCGCATCGAATCGAAGAAATCGTTGTTGTTGCGCGTGGCTTTCATTTTGTCGAGCAAGAATTCCATCGCTTCCATATCGTCCATCGGATAGAGCATTTTGCGCAGCAACCAGATTTTCTGCAGCTGATCCTTGGGGATCAAACGCTCTTCCTTACGCGTACCCGAACGATTGATATTGATCGCCGGGAAGGTGCGCTTTTCAGCCATACGACGATCCAGATGGATTTCGTTATTGCCGGTGCCCTTGAATTCTTCGTAAATCACATCGTCCATACGGCTACCGGTATCGATCAGCGCGGTAGCGATAATGGTCAGCGAGCCGCCTTCTTCGATATTGCGCGCGGCACCAAAGAAACGCTTCGGACGTTGCAGGGCGTTGGCATCGACACCACCCGTCAGTACCTTGCCGGAAGCCGGCACCACGGTGTTGTAGGCGCGCGCCAGACGCGTGATCGAATCGAGCAAAATCACCACGTCTTTTTTGTGTTCGACCAAGCGCTTGGCTTTCTCGATCACCATATCGGCCACTTGTACGTGGCGGGTGGCCGGTTCATCGAAGGTCGAAGAAACCACTTCACCCTTCACCGAGCGCTGCATTTCGGTCACTTCTTCCGGGCGCTCATCGATCAAGAGCACAATCAGTACGACTTCCGGATGATTGGAGGTGATGGCGTGCGCGATGTTTTGCAGCATCACGGTTTTACCGGATTTGGGCGGAGCGACGATGATCGCGCGCTGGCCTTTGCCAATCGGCGCCATCAGGTCGATTACGCGGCCGGTGATGTTCTCTTCGGCCTTGATGTCGCGCTCAAGCGTAAGGCGCTCGTTCGGGAACAGCGGCGTCAGGTTTTCAAACAGGATCTTGTTCTTACCCTTTTCCGGCGCTTCGCCATTAACCTTATCCACCTTGACCAAGGCCACATAGCGCTCGCCATCCTTCGGGGTGCGGATTTCGCCCTCGATGGTGTCGCCAGTGTGCAGGTTGAAGCGACGAATCTGGCTGGGACTGACGTAGATGTCATCCGGGCCAGCCAGATACGAGGTATCCGGGCTGCGCAAGAAACCGAAACCGTCTGGCAGCACTTCCAGCGTGCCGTCGCCATAAATGCTTTCGCCCTTTTTGGCCTGATTCTTCAATAGCGCGAAGATCAGATCCTGCTTGCGAAAGCGGTTGGCGCCGTCGATTTCATTGGCAATGGCCATTTCGACGAGTTCGGTGATATGTAAATTTTTAAGAGTCGATAGATGCATGGGCTCGATACACCAAAGGTGCAAGGATTAAGGTCAGAAGCGGGGGAATGAATCGGGGAAACAAGACTGCGGCGGGAATCACCCGCCGCCTATGAATGCACGAAGACTAAATGCGCAGCATCACAAAGTCAAATCGAATTTTAAAGATTGGTATCCAGGAAAGCGGCAAGCTGCGACTTGGACAGCGCACCGACCTTGGTCGCCTTCACTTCACCATTTACAAACAGCATCAAGGTCGGGATACCGCGAATGCCAAACTTCGGCGGCGTAGCCGGATTTTCATCGATGTTGAGCTTGGTCACTTTCAGCTTGCCGGCGTATTCAGCGGCGATTTCATCCAGAATGGGCGCGATCATCTTGCAAGGGCCACACCACTCAGCCCAATAATCGACCAGCACCGGGCCTTGGGCTTTCAAGACTTCTTCTTCAAAAGAAGCATCACTCAGATACACAATTTTATCGCTCATTGATTTTCTCCAGTCAGGGTAAGGATGCGCAGGACACGTTTCTGTATGCGGCCTGTGTCAGAAATTTCAAGCTTTGATTGTACGCAGACTCAAAGCGCAGCATCAATTGCATCAGCCAGCCTATCCACCGCCACCACCGTCATGCCCTCGATGTCGTGACGCGGCCGGTTGGCTTTCGGGACAATCGCATGGGTAAAACCCAGCTTGGCCGCTTCTTTCAGGCGCTCTTGCCCGCGCTGCACGGGGCGCACTTCGCCTGCAAGACCCACCTCACCAAACACCACCAGCTTATCGGGTAGTGGCTTGTCTTTCAGGGATGACACAATCGCAATCAACACCGCCAAGTCGGCCGCGGGTTCGCTGATGCGCACCCCACCTACGGCATTAATAAAGACATCCTGATCGAAAGCAGCGATCCCCGCGTGGCGATGCAGTACCGCCAGAAGAAGCGCGAGCCGGTTCTGCTCGACCCCAACCGCCAGCCGCTTGGGCTGAATCGCGTGCGCATCATCCACCAAGGCCTGCACTTCCACCAAAAGTGGGCGCGAGCCTTCTTGCGTGACCAGCACACACGATCCCGGAACAGGTTCTTTATGGCGCGATAAAAACAGCGCCGACGGGTTCGAGACTTCGCGCAAGCCCTTATCGGTCATCGCAAAAACGCCCAACTCATTCACCGCACCGAAGCGGTTTTTGATGGCGCGAATCAGGCGAAAGCTTGAATGGGTATCACCTTCGAAATACAGCACCGCATCGACAATGTGTTCGAGCACACGCGGACCTGCCAGCGAGCCTTCTTTGGTGACATGCCCCACCAACAAGATGGTGGTGCCGGTGCGCTTGGCAAAGCGCGTCAGTTGCGCCGCACATTCGCGCACCTGCGCCACCGAACCTGGCGCCGAAGTCAGTGCGTCAGAAAAAACCGTCTGGATCGAATCGATCACCGCCACCTGCGGGCGCTCGGCATCGAGCGCAGCCAGGATTTTTTCCAGACCGATTTCGGCAAACAAGGCCACTTTGGCCGCCGCCAAATCCAAACGCTGCGCCCGCAGTGCAATCTGCTGCGGCGATTCTTCACCGGAAACGTACAGCACTTTTTGCTGCACCGAGAGCGTAGCCAAAGCTTGCAGCAGCAGGGTTGATTTACCGATACCCGGATCGCCGCCGATCAGCACCACGCCGCCTGGCACCAGACCGCCACCGAGCACGCGATCAAGCTCATCCATGCCGGTTGGCGTGCGCGGCAGCTCGGCCGTTTCGACTTCCGACAACTGCCGGATCGCGCCATCGGCCGCCAGCGATTGAAAACGCGCCGGGGTTTTGCTTTCAGCGACCGTTTCGACCAGCGTATTCCACTCGCCGCAACCGGGGCATTGCCCTTGCCATTTGGGAGAAGTGGCACCGCATTCGGTGCAGGCATAAACCGACTTGCCAGGCTTGGCCATAAGAAACTCACAGATAGAATGGCCGGCAGTTTAGCACTCAAAAATGCAGCGCTGATAACGCCGCTACAGCCCGCGCCCAAGGCGAATCGATCTGGCACAATGAGTCAGAACAAAATACTTCGAACTTGTGCGCGTTTATTCGAACCTAAAAAGATGCGGTGTTTTTACTAACAGCGACACCGAAAAGCAGCCACCCAGATATCCATACCATGAGACCTTTGAACCTATGAAAACCCTGCATTACCTGATTGATCACAACTCTCTCGAGCAAGTTTTTTCTGCGCTTGGCCTGGCGATCGCTCTGCTTTTGGTGCTGATGTTCGTGCGACGCATCCTGGTTCAGCGCTTGCACAGCATGAGCCAGCGCACTGAGACCATCTGGGACGACATCCTGGCCGATGTACTCACCGCCACCAAGCTGCCCTTTATGCTTTGGCTCTCGGTGATGGCGGGGCTGACGCAAATCGACGTGCCAGCCAGCATCGACCATCTGCCCTACAAGGCCATGATGGTGCTGTTGATTCTGCAAACCGGCATCTGGGCCTCTTGCGCCACGCAAAGCTGGGTGCGCAAACGCCTGCACGCCAGCCAGGAAGCGGGCGATGGCGCAGCGATCACCAATTTCGGGGTAATCGCCTTTATCGTGCGCTTTCTGATCTGGATCGTGACCTTGCTGCTCTTGCTCGACAATCTGGGCGTCAACATCACCACGCTGATCGCCAGCCTGGGGATCGGCGGCGTGGCTGTCGCGCTGGCCTTGCAAAATGTACTGGGTGATTTGTTTGCTTCGCTGTCGATCGCCATCGACAAGCCCTTTGTGGTGGGCGACTTTATCGTGGTCGACGATCTCGCTGGCACGGTCAAGCACGTCGGCCTGAAAACCACGCGCATCCAGAGTCTTTCGGGTGAAGAGCTGGTTATTTCGAATAACGATCTGCTCAAAAGCCGCATCCGCAACTACAAGCGCATGGCCGAGCGCCGCATCGTCTTTGGCTTTGGCGTCACTTACGACACCTCGCCTACTGCACTGGAAAAGCTCGCGGGTGAAGTTCAGCGCATCATCGAAGCGCAGCCCGGCACGCGCTTCGATCGGGCGCACTTCAAAGCTTTTGGCGCATCCAGTCTGGATTTCGAAGTGGTTTACTACATGCTGGAACCGGATTTTGCGAGCTATATGAACACGCAACAGGCGGTTAATCTGGCGCTGCTCAATTACTGTCACCGCGAAGGCGTGCAGTTTGCCTTCCCGACCCAGACCGTGCACATCGCCAGCATGCCGCAGTAACCCTCCGAAACCCCAGCGCAGCCTGCCGCGCTGGGGTAATTCTTAGCGCGCCCGGCTGGCTGAAGCCCCGGGCGAGGCCAAGCCATAATCCACCGCCAATTTGCCATCGACCAGCACCTGGACTTTCAGATCGTCCCGGGTGAAATACAAACCACGCGGCCGAACTCGCTCGACACTGGCGCGCACCGTGGCGCCCTGCCCGAGGTCAAAACGCAGATCTCGCACTTTCTTGAGCGTACCGGCGAGATCTTCATCAAATCGCACACGGGCTTTTTCTTCGATTTGTTCGCGAAAGCTGCTGCCCAACATCCAGTCGGCCGCGGAAGCCAACCAATTGCTGGTCGCCAGCGAATATTCAACCTCAGTTAGCGCAACCTGATTTTTTTCCAGATCGAATACAGGTTTACCCAAGAGATAGATTTCCCCTTCGATGGGCTGCTTGAGGGTGACGCCCAGCACGGCCTTGTCGCCATTACCGTACAAGCGCAAACGTTCAATCAAAACCGTGCGCCCTCCGGCCTCAAAAGGCTTGCCAGCCAATTGCTGGTTGAGCATGCGATTGGCCTCATCCAGCCCAACATCGGCGCGCAATTCCAAGTGAAAGCCTTCGCTTTTGGGCAAAACTTCGATGGGAGGAACGGCGTGCATCGCGATAGCGGGCTTGGCGCCGGAAAGCAGTTGCGGATGTGCGGCGATGCTCACGCTGGTTTGAATCTGCCGCCCCTGCCCCTGCAAATCGGCCACACCAATTTTCTCTGGCTGCAACACCAACCAAATGCCGGGCTGGATTTGGCGCGGGGAGTTCAATTGCGGCCAGATGCGCGCCAGATGCGGTTGCAGACTGAGCTGGCCGGTCGCCGCGTTCAGAGCATCGCCGATCAACTTTTCGACCCGATCCCGCACCAAAGGCAAATTCAGCAGCGATTCGGCTCTGATATTAAGCGCGGTCAGATTGCAGGGACTCAGCCACTTCAGGCTCCACTGACCATGATTGAGCACGATGCGCCCCTGCGCGCCCCAACTCATCACGCCAGGCAAGGAAAATTGCACGCGCGGACGGGTTTCTCCCCGACCACAGCTGATGCCGCTATACCCCATCCCGGACGCTTGCACGCGGGCGTCGGCTGCGAACTCCGCCTGAACGTCGATCTGATAGTGCTGGCCATTCATGCGCAAAGTAAGATCGCTCAACCAGACGTCATGGCTGACCCGGGCTTCAACCGGCAAAGCCATGGTACCCAGACCCAGCCGGATCTGACGCTTTTCGCTGCCGGCCACCAATGGGGAAGGCGCACGTTGCATGACTTCGGCGCGCAGCGCATCCAGATCGATAGTCAGCGGAATATGAATCACCGAAGCCGCCAGCGGCGGCAGACTCACGGGCGCGGGCGCATTCGGCGGCGCATCGACAATCCGGGTCGCACACGCACTCAGCAACAAGGTCAACAAGGCCAGACAGCGTTTCATCATCGTCATCCATCCACAATCGGAGGCCGGATTGTACTGCGGGATGCGCCAAGCCGCGCGATGGCTAGCGCGCTTCGCCATTTTTCCCGTCGGGATTTACCCGCGCCCGCGCGGCCTGCATAATCGGCCATCCCTATTTCGGAACCCGCCATGAAACTCCTGTTTGATCTTTTCCCCGTCATCTTGTTTTTTGGCGCTTACAGCGTTTCTGGCAATATCTTCACGGCAACCGCCGTCGCCATCGTCGCCACCTTTGCCCAAGTCGCCTATAGCTGGCTGCGCCATCGCAAGGTCGACACCATGCTCTGGGTCAGCCTCATCATCATCACAGTCATGGGCGGCGCAACCCTGCTTTTCCACAACAAAACCTTCATCCTGTGGAAGCCCACCGTGCTGTACTGGTTCTTTGCACTGGCGCTCCTGGGCTCACACTGGCTGCGCGGCATTAATCTGATGCAAAAACTGATGGGCAGTGAGCTCACTTTGCCCCAGCCGGTCTGGACTCGCCTGCTGTTTGCCTGGGCGATCTTTTTTGTGGCCATGGGCTGGATCAATCTGTATGTCGCCTTCAACTACAGCGAACCTGTCTGGGTGAAGTTCAAATTCCTTGGCACGCTGGGTCTGACCTTGGCATTTGCAATTGCCCAAGGCTTGTACTTGTCGCGCCATCTGGAAAAAAAGAGCACCAACACACCTTGATACGATTGGACTGGCGTCGTTTCTTTTTCGCAAGCGAGACTCTGATATGATCTGCATCCTCGACGAGATCCAGCGCCGACTGGCCTCATTACAACCGGCCGATGTCCGCTTGATCGATGACAGCGCCCGCCACGCCAGCCATGCCGGCAATAATGGGGGTGGCCACTTTGAATTGGTAATTGTCGCGCCGGTTTTTGCCGGCCTGCGCGCAGTAGAGCGGCATCGGATGGTGTATGCCCTGCTGGCCGATCTGATTCCAGCGCGAATCCACGCACTGTCGATCAGGGCAATGACTCCGGATGAATTTTGAAACCCGTCTTACCGCAACAAAGGAAAAACAAAGCATGAACAAGCACCGCATCGCCGCTCTGGCCGCCGTTCTGATTGCTGGCGCCGCCTTTGCCGACAACATTACCGTCAATGGTCAAGTCATTCCCGAATCGCGCATCAAATCCCTGGTTGAGCAACAACAAGCTCGCGGCCAATCCGACACCCCGGAACTGCGTGCCCAGATCCGCGAACATCTGATCAATACCGAGCTCTTGCTGCAAGCAGCCAAGGCCGCCAAAGTGGATGGCAAGCCGCAAGTGAAGCAAATGCTCGAAGAGGCTCAATCGCAGATTATGGCTCGCGCCTATATCGAGGATTACATCAAGACCCATCCGGTCAGCGATGCCAACCTGAAAGCCAAGTACGACGAGCTGATGAAGGGCCCGCAGTTCTCCGGCAAGGAATACCACGCTCGCCACATTCTGGTGAAAACCGAAGCCGAAGCGAAAACCATCCTGGCGGATCTGAAGAAGGGCAAGAAATTCGAAACGCTGGCCAAGAAGTCGATTGACACCGGCAGCGCCCAGCAAGGCGGTGATTTGGGCTGGAGCCAGGCCGACAACTTTGTGCCGGAATTTGCTGCAGCGCTCAAGGCGCTCGCCAAGGGCAAGATCACCGAAGCGCCGGTCAAGACTCAGTTCGGTTTCCATGTCATCAAGATGGAAAACGTGCGCGACGTGCAAAAGCCGAAGTTCGAAGAAGTGAAACAAGAAATCGCCCAACAAGAACAAAACCAGCAAGTGCAAAAACTGCTGGGCGATCTGCGCGCCAAGGCTTCGATCAAGTAAGCCTGCAATTCGCCAATCCAAACACGCGGCCGCAAGCCGCGTGTTTTGTTATGGAGTCGCCATGAAAATCACCGAAGTCGCCGCTGGTATTCTGATTCGCCCGGACGGCACTTTCTTGCTGGCCAGTCGCCCGGCCGGCAAACCCTATGCCGGTTATTGGGAATTTCCTGGCGGCAAACTCGAAGCGGGTGAAACCGCGCACGATGCGCTGGTGCGCGAGCTACACGAAGAAATGGGCATCACCGTCACGGCAGCGACGCCTTGGCTCAGCCAGACTTTTACTTATCCGCACGCAAAAGTGCGCCTGCAATTTTTCCTGGTCACCGCTTGGTCGGGTCAATTGCATCCACATGAAGATCAGGCCTTTGCCTGGCAACGTTTGGGTGAAATCCGCGTCTCCCCCATTCTGCCGGCCAACGGCCCGATTCTGCGCGGGCTAGCCCTGCCCGATCAGCTGGCATTCTCGAACGTGGCCGAATTGGGCGAAGACGTGTTCTTGCAAAAACTAGCCGTGCAACTCGCACACCAGCCGGTTTGGCTGGTGCTGCGCGAACCACAGCTTGGCAAGGCGGCACTGAGTCGGCTCGCCGCTACGGTGATTCCCGCCGTGCAGAAAGCAGGCGGGAAAATCATCCTGCATGGTCAAGCCGAACTCGCCCGGGAACTCGGCGCTGACGGCGTGCATCTTTCCTCCCGCCAGCTTTGCCAATTGAAAGAACGCCCTCAAGGATTGGACTGGGTCGGCGCTTCCACGCACAACCAAGCCGAATTGGCCTGCGTGCGTGAACGGGGTCTGGATTACGCCGTGCTCGGCCATGTCGCCCCAACCCGCTCACATCCGGATCAAGCGCCGCTAGGCTGGGATAACTTGGCTGCCTTGTTGCGCGAAGGCTGGCCTTTCCCGGTTTTCGCCATCGGCGGCATGGACGCCAGTCACATCCATCAAGGCCGCGCACTGGGCGCACACGGCATCGCCAGCTTGCGCGCATTTTGGCAATCGGCCTGAGCGCTGCCCGGAAAAGCGGCAATCTGTCTTTTCTCCTTTGCCTCATGGGCTTGCCGGACTTGTCCCTGTACTTGTCCACAGAAGCTGTGGAAGACCGCATTGGAGTGGTCGCCACTGGGCAAATTCGGGATAATCGAGCGCAATCAGTCACCTAGAAGAACAAATATGAAAATCGCCACCTGGAACGTCAACAGTCTGAAAGTACGTCTGCCGCAAGTGCTCGAATGGCTCGCCGCCAACGAAGACATCACCGCGCTCTGCCTGCAAGAAACCAAGCTCGAAGACATCAACTTTCCGCAAGCCGAAATTGAAGCTGCCGGTTTTCAGGTCGCTTTTGCCGGGCAGAAAACCTATAACGGCGTCGCCCTCATCGCGCGCGCGCCAATCAGCGATGTACAGATCAATATCCCGGGTTTTGCCGATGAACAAAAGCGCGTACTGGCTGCCACCGTGAATGGCGTGCGCCTAATCGACGTTTACATCCCTAACGGTCAGGCGCTCGATTCTGACAAATATCCGTACAAGCTTTCCTGGCTCGCCGCGCTGACCGAATGGCTAAAAGCCGAGCTCGCCGCGCATCCGCAACTCGCGCTCTTGGGCGACTTCAATATCGCGCCGGAAGATCGCGACGTGCACGATCCGGCCAAATGGATCGGGCAAGTGCTGGTTTCCGAGCCAGAGCGCGCCGCGTTTCAAGGCTTTCAGGCATTGGGCCTCGTTGATGCTT
>CAXYUI010000021.1:0-13209 GCA_964291975.1 uncultured Formivibrio sp.
AGGCTGACTATGTGCGCGACGTGGTTGCGCAACTTAAAGCCGCCGGACTGCGGGTGATGGGTGATCTGCGGAACGAAAAGGTCGGCTACAAGATTCGCGAGCGCACGATAGAGCGCATTCCGTACATGCTGGTCGTGGGCGACAAGGAAAAAACCGAACAGACCGTGACTGTGCGCGATATGAGCGGCAAGGATCTGGGCAGCATGGCCATCAGCCAGGTTATTGAACTCCTCCAGCAAAAACCCGCCGGGAACTGACACCTGCGGGTCATGACAATGCAGATCATGAATGCTGCAGGTCATGACCACGGCAGTGGTCACGGACAAGGCGGCTGCGGCTGCCGCGCGTAAATCCATTGCCCCCGGCCTGGTTCCGGGGGCAATTTCCAGTAAATGTCCCACCTCGATTTGATTACCCCAGCAGCGCGACGGCCTTCACCTGTGCCCAGATCTTGTCGCCCGCGCGCAACCCCAAAGACTGTACCGAACGACGCGTAATTCGTGCCAGCAAGAACACCCCTTCGGCATCCAGTTTGACCATCACATGCGCCGGATTATCAGCACCGGCAATGGCCTGAACACAAACCGGAATCCGGTTGAGGATGCTGGTTTGTTGCGCCTCATCCCGAGTCAGACTGACATCCCGGGCATGGATGCGGCAGCGCATTTTTTTGCCCAGCGGCTCGCTGCGCCGCGCCACCCAGATCTGTCCACCGGCAAAATCAAGTCGGCTCAGCCAGTCCACATCGTCATGCACGGCAACATCCACATCGATGACCACACCCGCCTCATCGGCAAACACGGGCGGCTGGTCAAGACGGGTCAGGGTTTCGTGCAGCGGACCACTGGCCGTGACCCGACCTTCGCGCAAGAGCACCAGATGGTCGGCCAGTCTTGCGACTTCATCGGGCGAATGGCTGACATAAAGCACCGGGATCGCCAGTTCATCATGCAGTTGCTCCAGATAAGGCAGGATTTCCTGCTTACGTTTGAGATCAAGCGCCGCCAGGGGTTCGTCCATCAGCAAGATTTTCGGTTTGGATAGTAAAGCTCTGGCAATCGCGACCCGCTGGCGCTCTCCGCCGGAAAGACGAGCCGGATCGCGCTCCAGCAAGTGAGCAATCCCCAAAAGTTCGGCCGTTTGTTCCAATTGCTGCCGGGATTGCGGATCGCGCGATCTTGGCTGCCCGAAGGCCAGATTTTTTCGAACCGACAGATGCGGTAAAAGGCTCGCCTCCTGAAAAACATACCCCAAGGCACGTTGACGAGTCGGAACGAACGTTTGTTCATCCTGCCAGCACACGCCATTGATCACGATGCGCGCTTGCGCTGCGACTTCCAGCCCGGCCAGACAACGCAATAGGGTGGTTTTTCCAGACCCAGACTCGCCAAACAATGCGGTAATCCCCTTCCCCGGCAGAGTCAGATCCACATCCAGACTGAAGCCGGGATGGTTTTTAAGCAGATGGATTTCAATACTGGAAACCGGCGTCGCTACTTGGCGCAAATCCTGCAACATCACAACCCTCCCTGTTTCGACAGCTTGCGCAGCAGAAAAAATACGCCCAGGGAAACCCCGCCCAGCAAGATGGAAAGCACGGCCGCACGCTGGAAGTCACCGCTAAAAACCGCGTTGTAGATTTCCAGCGACAAAGTGTTGGTCTTGCCGGCGATATTGCCACCCAGCATCAGCGTGATGCCCACTTCGCCCAATGCGCGCCCAAACCCGAGAATGAGTCCAGTGGCAATGGCAGTACGGACATTAGGCAGCAGCACCAGGAAGAAGATTTCGATTTCGGTCTTCCCCAGCGTACGGGCGACCTCACTGAGCCGCCCCGCGACCGATTCCATGGCGTTCTGGATCGGTTTGACCACGAGTGGCAGCCCAGCCAGAAACGCGGCCAGCACCACCCCCGGCAGGGTAAAAATCAGCTCAACACCAAACCGGCCAAGGATCTGACCCACCGGCCCGTGCCGCCCTAGCAAAAGCAGCAAGGCAAATCCGGTGGCAATCGGCGGGAAAACCAGAGGCAACGTCACCAGCACGTCCAGAATCTCCCGCCCGCGCCAGTGATGCAGGCTGAGCAAGTACCCCAAAAAAACGCCAGCAACAAGATGCAGCAACAGGGTGACCAGCACCGACTGAAAGGTCAGCCACAGAGAAAAACGCACGCCGGAATCCCCCAGCGTCAGCAGCGCGGCATCGGCCCAGTTCATTTACAGGCCGTGCCTTTTCAAAATCGCGTGCGCTGCCGGCGTTTGCAGGTATTGGGCAAAGGATTTCACGGCGGCATTGCTTTCCCAGCCTTTGACAATCCCGCCGGCAATCTTGATTTCGCCGTAGGTCTTGGGGTCGATTTCCAGATAACCGCCGATCTTGTCCTTGATCCCCAGCGCATCGGTCAGATTGATAAATCCGGCATCCACATCGTCGCTGATCAAATAGGCCGAAACCTGCGGCACCGTCGCCAGCACCATCAGCTTGGATTTGATGCGATGGCCCAAACCGCTTTTTTCCAGAAATTCGCTCGTGGCAATGCCATAAATCGCATTCTTCTGATCCGGCATGGCAATGCGAGTGATCGCGCCATCCGCCAACCCTTCCGGCGATTTCAAGTTTTTATCTTTGGCATAGGCCAGAACCAGCTTGCCATCGCCCAAAGGCAGAAATCCTGCAAACTCGACGGCCTTGGTTTTTTGCAGGAAATCCAGATCAGCCAAAATCAGCGCCACCTTGCCGGACTGTTTTACCTGGGTCATGACTTGGGCCATGTTGCCGTAAAAGCTTTCGACCTTGTTGCTGCTACGGCTTTCATATTGACGGGCAAGCTCGTCGAGCGGGCACTTGTAGCCCGCGACGGCGGCCAGCATGAAGGTTTCGGCATGCGATGCCGTCACGAAGAGCAGCAGAAAACAGAACAGGATTTTTTTCATGGCAGTGTTCCTTGCAAAGTGGATAAACACACCGAAGCAATTGCAACCGCCATGCCAGTTCAAACCGTTATGTATTTGTTGATATTTCGATTATTCAGAATCGATAAAAATGCAGCAAAAACGACGGTTTTATTGGATTTGTGGCAAATGACACAATCAACGCTATCGATATACAGCGCCTCCTGACTGTCTTTGCCGGCATGAAAAATGCAAGTCTTCTATCTCCATGTCCCAGCCAGAGAATCGACGATGCCACTTTCCAATAAAGATCTGTATGACCTGCTGCATGAAGACTGCCCTTGGGGCGATCTGACCACGGAAACCCTGGGTATCGGCCATCGCGCGGCGCGGCTGACCTTCACCGCACGGGCGGCCATGACGGTTTGCGGCAGCGAAGAGGCGGTGCGCTTGTTCAAGCTCGCAGGCGCTGACGCTCAAGTGATTCAAGCTTCGGGAACTACGGTGGCCGCAGGCGCCTTGCTGCTGGAAGCTTCAGGCTCGGCCGCTGCCTTGCACACCGCGTGGAAAGTTGCGCAAATCCTGGTGGAAGCGACCTCCGGCATCGCAAGCAGCGCCTATGCAATGGTCTCAACACTGAGAGCAGCGGGATTTACGATTCCGCTTGCCTGTACGCGCAAGAATTTCCCTGGCACCAAGGCACTGGCGAGCAAAGCCGTCAAAGCCGGCGGCGCGACCCTGCACCGGCTGGGGCTTTCAGAAACGGTACTGCTGTTTCCCGAACATCTGATGTTTGTTGAGCAAAGTGCCGCCCAAACTATTGATGCGATGCGCAGGCAACTGCCGGAAAAAAAGATCGTGGTCGAGGTCAAAAATGAAGCCAGCGCCCTGATCTGGGCGCAGGCCGGCGCTGATGTCCTGCAACTGGAAAAGTTCTCTCCCGCCGATCTGTCCCACTGCCGACAGGCCATCATCGACGCACTGGGCGAGCAGCGACCCCAATTGGCCGCTGCTGGCGGGGTGAATGTCAAAAACGCGGTGGATTATGCACGGGCGGGCGCGGATTTTCTGGTGACGTCGGCTCCTTACTTCGCACCGCCAGCAGATGTGCAGGTCACTTTTCTGCGCAAGGGGAGCATAAAAACCGGCTGCTTCTCAAGTAAAGGGAGCCAGCGTTTAGCATGGCTCCGAGACTTCAAGCCGTTGGCAGTTTTGCGGGCGAGTGCGGATCAATATTGGCTTTCAGGCCGCCGCTATAAGTCTGCACCTTGAAGCCATGCTGCTTGAGTATCCGCGCGGCAAAGTAGCTCATCTTGCCAAACGCGCACAGCGTCAGCACCGGACGGTTGCGATCGAGCTTATCCAGATTGGCGCGCAAGGTCGGGAACGGAATATTGAGCACTTGGCATGGTGCAGGGAAAGCCTCAGCCAGCGGTTTCGGACGCACATCGACAATCTGCACCTGCGCGTCAGTCGGCAAATCGGTCACCTGTTCGACCAAGCCATCGATCCGGTTGCAGGCGGCAAAGCCGGCCAGATTGATCACATCCTTGGCCGAACCAAACGGCGGCGCGTAGGCGAGTTCCAGATGGCAGAGGTCTTCGACCGTCATGCCGGCAGTGACGGCGGTCGCCAGCACATCGAGCCGCTTGTCCACGCCCTCGCAGCCATTAACCTGCGCGCCGAGCAAGCGGCCGGTTTCCGGCTCCCAGATGATCTTTACGGTCAAAGGCTTCGCGCCAGGGTAATAGGTGGCGTGCTGATGATCGTTGACCGTGACCGTTTCATAGGCGCGCTTGGCGACCTTCAGGCGTTTTTCGCTCCAGCCGGTGATGCCGGCGGCCACATCAAAAGCCCGCACGATGGCCGTGCCGAGCGAACCCGGATAGGGGCGCGCTTTTTCCGGCATAAAGACATGGTCGGCCGCGACGCGACCTTGCCGGTTGGCCGGCCCGCCCATGGGCACTACGGTTTTGTCGTCATACACGCGATCCAGCGTTTCAACGGCATCGCCAGCGGCGTAAATATCCGGATCAGAAGTCTGCATGAATTCGTTGACGATGAGGTGTCCGCGCGAGCCGAGTGCCAGCCCGGCTGCGCGCGCAAGGCCGGTATCCGGGCGAACTCCGATCGAAAGAATCACCATGTCGGCTTCCAGCACCTTGCCCGAAGCCAGATGGCAGCGCACAAAGTCGCCGGCGGATTCGAATTTGGCCACGCCATCGCCCAGCGTGATCGTCACGCCATGATGGCGCAGCTCGTGATCGAGCAATTTCACCATCGGCGCGTCGAGCTGCGGGAAGACCTGATCTTGCAATTCAACGAGCTGCACGGCGATTTCGCGGTGGCGCAACTGCTCGGCCATTTCCAGACCGATGAAACCTGCGCCAATCACGACCGCGCGCATGCCCGATTCTGCAGCGGCCGCGATGCGGTCCATGTCTTGCAGGTTGCGCATCACAAAAATGCGCGGGTCATCGATCCCGGGCAGATCCGGGCGCAGTGGCGCAGCGCCGGGCGCGAGCATTAGCTTGTCGTAGCTCAGCCATTCGGTTTCATTGCGATCCAGATGGCGCACTTCGACGCGCTTGCCGGCACGGTCGATCTGCACGGCTTCGCAGCGGGTTTGCACATCCAGATTCAGCATGCCTTTGAGCGTGGCGGGCGTTTGCACGGCCAGCGCATCGCGCGAGACGATTTCTCCGCCAACAAAATACGGCAGTCCGCAATTGGCAAACGAGACATCGAGCCCGCGCTCGACAATCGTGATCTGCGCGTCTTCACACAAACGGCGTGCCCGCGCGGCAAAGGATGCACCCGCAGCGACACCGCCAATCACCAGCAGTTTCTTGCTCATCGTTTTCTCCTCATTCAAAAGCAAATGCCGGCAAGACAACTTGCCGGCGGATAGCAATCCCGAAAGAGCGATCAGAGTGTTTTTCTGGAGAAGTACCAGTCAACGTAGTCGTAGCCTTCGCCGGCGCGCTGGTCGGCGGCTTCAGCAGTTTTCGGCGGCGGCACGATGACCGGCTGACCCGGGCACCAACCTTCCGGGGTGGCGACGCCGTTGGCATCCGAAGTTTGCAGCGCTTGCAGCAGGCGCACGAATTCCGGAATGCTGCGGCCGTTACTCATCGGGTAGTACACCATGGCACGCAGTACGCCCTTGGGGTCGATGAAGAAGGTGGCACGTACAGCCGAGGTATCGCCTGCGCCAGGATGGATCATGCCGTAGGCGCGGGCAACTTCCATCTTCAGGTCTTCGATGATCGGGAAAGTGATCTCGACGCCGAATTTTTCCTTGATGTTGCGCGTCCAGGCCAAGTGCGAGAACAAGCTGTCAATCGACAGGCCAAGCAATTCGCAGTTCATGCTGCGGAAAGTGTCGGCGGCTTTGGCAAAGCCCATGAATTCGGTCGTGCACACCGGGGTGAAATCGGCCGGATGCGAGAACAGGATCAGCCACTTGCCTTCGTAATCTTTCAGGCTGCGATCGCCAAAAGTAGTTTTGGCGGAAAATTCCGGGGCGCGCTCGTTCAGGCGGGGAAAGTTGAAAGCTTGCGTGTTTTCCATTGCGTTGACTCCGTGGTTGAAAGACCAGTCCATTATTGGCATAGGCCAAATTAAAGTCTAATCAATCGTTTTAATTCTTAAGATAGAATTTTTCAATATAAAGATTCGAGCGGGCCGGCAGAGGGCTTCAGTTGCTGCGCAAAGCCAGCGTCCACGCTTCCATAGACTGATTGGCCGCCGCCATTGGCGCTTCCATAAAACTGATCAAAAAGCGATCGCCCAAATCGGCAATGCCGATGCTGCGCGGACGCACAGCCAGCATCTGCGCCGAAGGCAGGGCAAAGCCGAAACAGAAGATCACATCCACCGCCGCCACGATGCCGTCGGCGACCGTACCGCCGATGCCCTTGGTGTGCGCGTAATGGTCGAACACCCCGATAAAAGCCACTTTCGGGTTCTCGGCGATCTTGGCCTTGTAGTATTCAACCAGCGCATCAACGCTCTGATGCGCGGTTTCCTGCTTGCTGATTTCCAGACTGAAAATCGGGTACTTTTCCTGAAAAATGATTTGCTTCATGTTGTCTCCTTTTACTTATTTCGAGTGGCATACCGAATGCACGCCACTCACTGATTTCTTCACGAAGGGTGCGAATGCGATCACCGCGCCCGGAAAATGTGGCCAAGCCCTCGGAAGATCCGGGTGGATGCCTTCAGCCATTGACTGTTTCGCAGTATTTCTTTAATGATGAAAAGCTATATCGCCAGGATTAAATCCATCCCAGCAAACGCCACCACAGATAATCCAGAGGCAGGATGAGCACAAAAGTCAGCACCGTCAGCGGCAGCGTGATCTTCAGCACATGACCGAGCTTCTCTCCAGAAAGCTGCATCGCCACCAGTAGCGGACCGACCTGATACGGGAAAATCACGGTTGAGAAACCGATGACCTGAGTCATCAAAACCGCCTTGAGACTGAAGCCAGAAGCCGCAGCCAGCTCCGGGGCCATCGGCGTCAGCACCGTGGGCACACCGGGAATCGTCGTCACCAAACCGGTAAGCACAGACATCACGGAGAGTGAGAAGAAGTTCAGCGCCGCATATCCTTCTTTGAGCGGCAAGACTTGCAGTAATGCCTGCCCAACTTCTTTGCCAAGCCCCGAAAGATTGACCAGCGTGCCCAGCCCCAAGGCGGCGGCAACAAACACCACCACACCGAAGTCGATTGAAGCATTGAACGATTTGGGAGGAACCACGCCCATGCGCGGCAGCAACAAGAGTGTTGCAGTCGCAATACCGATCCAGGCCGCATTGATGCCGTGCAGGCTGTCCGTCATCCAAAGTGCCAGTGTGGCCAGCAAGATCACGGCAACACGGCGCTGAGCCCCGACATCCACGGGCTTATCGTTTGCGGCCGGCGTGGCCGCAATGGCGTCTTGCGGATGGATCTTGTCCGGAAAAATCAGCAATACCAAAGCGACGAGCAGCGCCAGTTTGAAAATCCCCAGCAAAGGGAAATGCAGCGCCAAATAGCTCGTATAGCTAAACGCCGTGTGATGCAGGGTTTCGCTGGCGCCTACCAGAATCATATTGGGGATGTTGGCGGGAAGAATGGCAAAGCTGGGCAAGTTGCAAGCCAGCGCCAAGGCGGCAGCAATCCCTATCCGGCCATTTGAGCCCGGTCGCAGACCCACGCGATCGGCCAAGGCCATCCCGATGGGAATCATAACCACCGCGCGGCCGACCGACGAGGGCATCACAAAACCCAGCAGGCTCGCAGCCACGCTCAAACCTATGACCATGCGCGGATAGCTTCCCGCCAGAAGGGGCGCTAAAAACGCGGCGAGTCTTTGTCCAAGACCCGACACGCTGATCGCTGTGCCAATCACAAATCCCGAGATAATCAGCCACACCGCCGCTGAGCCAAAGCCGGAAAAAATCAGCTCAGGTTTGGCGAGACCGAAGATGAGTACCAGCGCAAAGAAAATCAGGCTGGTCAGAAATGGGGGTAAAGCGCCGGTTGCCCAAAGCACCAGCGTGAGCAAAACCACTGCGCCACTCTGAGCCGTCAGCGGCGAGAGCCCCGCCCAAGGGACGGACGCCATCAAGAGCGCCACGGCCAGTGCGATAAAAACAATCAGGTTCTTGGCTGAGAAAGTCATGCGAGTACTCCGGAAATCCAGCCACCAAGATTAGTCGACCCCAACGTGGCGTGTTAGAGTGAATCCATGCCAATAGATGTCGCCAAAACGCCAAATTTCCCGCCCAGCCACACCGCCTTCATTCTCGACCCGGATCAGCCTGTTTTATCCCACGGCAGAGACTTTGATGCGGAAGTCAGCAGCGAACCGCACCAACACCCGCGCGGACAATTACTCTGGGCGGCGCAAGGGGTGCTGCGTCTTACTGCAGAAAATAAGGTATGGATTGTTCCGTCCAGCCATGCAGTCTGGATTCCCGGCAACGTTTTTCACCATATCGTCACCGAAACTGTCGCCCGCACCCGCAACTTGTACGTCGATCCCAGTATTGCGGTGCGCACACAGGATCAAGGCTGCGTCATGCTCTTGCTCAGCCCGCTCATGCGCGAAATCATTCTGACGCTGACTTCAGATCGATTGGCAGGAGATATTGCGGGCTTGAAACGTCTTGGCTTGGTTGCGATTGATGAAATCGAACGGCTGGAATCGGCGTCGTCCAGCTTGCCGGCCGGACAGGATGTCCGACTGCGCCGCTTGATTGGCCATATGGTTCGCAATCCGGATGAACAAGGCACGCTGCCAGATCTGGCAAAGATCGCAGGTGGCAGCCCGCGAACCATCGAGCGCCTATTTCAGGCAGAGACCGGCATGAGCTTTCGGCAATGGCGAAGCCGCTTGCGCCTGCTCAGCGCCATCGAGCTTCTGCGTCAGGGCAAGAGCAGCACCACCATTGCCCATAGCCTGGGATATCGCACCGCCAGCGCATTTGTAGCTGCTTTTCGCGAGCACTTTGGCTGTCCGCCGCAAGACTATCTGACCAGTAGGAATGATAAACCCTGAAATCTGCAGATTCGCTTCGCGAACTCCGCGCCAACGAATGCATCAGGTACATCGATGAACTGGGCATGTCCGAAATTCTGTGTAAACCAGTCATTTCTACAGCGGTATCGCAAGGACAGCTTTGGCCGAAGTCTTGTCATCGGCCTAAGCGGACATCGTTACCACGAGCCACCAATGTCCGCTGATGATCGATAATTGCCGCAAGGGGTATGCTTTGCTACAGTTAAATTTCCGTTTGTTCGGAAATCTCCAGTGCGTTATCGATCTCAATGCCCAAATATCTGACTGTGCTTTCCAGCTTGGCGTGGCCGAGTAACAACTGAACTGCGCGGAGATTTTTGGTCCATTTGTAGATTAAGGTCATCATTGAATGGCTATTTTGTTATTTCCGTAGCAGTCTAAGCCCATTCGCAACAACTAGCAGGCTGGTTCCCACATCG
The DNA here is from genome assembly GCA_964291975.1 of uncultured Formivibrio sp. GTDB lineage: Bacteria > Pseudomonadota > Gammaproteobacteria > Burkholderiales > Chitinibacteraceae > CAXYUI01. The sequence goes on from CAXYUI010000021.1 coordinate 9,883, forward strand.
GCAAAAACAGCCATCCACATGGTGCCAACGCCCAATAATGTCAGTATCAGAAACAGGGCTTTGATGCTCAAGGCCAGTGTGATGTTTTGTACCAACAGTGCATGCGTGTCGCGAGATAGTCGAATGAAACGGGGTAGCTTGCGTAGGTCATCATCCATCAATGCGACATCGGCTGTTTCAATAGCAGTCCCCGTACCGGCTGCGCCCATAGCAAACCCAATATCCGCACGAGCGAGCGCAGGGCCATCGTTGATGCCATCCCCGACCATACCAACAGCGCCGCTATTTGAGAGCTTGCTCTCAATCACTTTAAGCTTATCTTCAGGCAGTAAATCCCCGCGTGCTTCATCGATGCCAACTTGAGTGGCAATGGCGCGCGCCGTGTGCACATTATCGCCTGTCAGCATAAGCGTCTTGATGCCCAGCGTGTGGAGTTCGGCAATCGCCGCGCGACTGTGTTCTTTCACTGTATCCGCCACGGCGAACAACCCATGCACGCCTTGCGCATCCGCCAACAGGATCACGGTTTGACCTTGCTCTTCGAGTGCTGATAGGCGCGCCTCCAGAGCGTCCGAGCAGAGATTTTGTTCGTGGATAAGACGATGATTTCCCAGGCAGTAAAGATTCCCGGCAATCATGCCTCGCGTGCCACGTCCTGGCAGCGCTTCAAAATTAGTGACTTCCTGCAGCGGGATGCCATCGCGTCTGGCCGCATTACTTAATGCGCGTGATACGGGATGATCCGAATGACTGGCGAGACTAGCCGCCAGACTGCGCACCTCAATAGGTGCAATTTTGCTGAGTGCAGCAAACTCGGTTTGTGCCGGTTTGCCATGAGTGATTGTGCCGGTCTTGTCGAGTGCCAGCCAAAGGAGCTTGCGACCTTCCTCCAAATACACTCCGCCCTTGACGAGGATGCCGTGTCGCGCTGCGGCAGCCAAGCCGCTGACGATGGTAACAGGAGTCGAAATTACCAGCGCGCATGGGCAGGCAATCACCAAGAGCACAAGGGCTTTGTAAATCCAGGCAAACCATTCGCCACCAAAGAACAGCGGCGGCAGAATAGCAACCGCGACCGCTACGGCGAAGACAATGGGGGTGTAAACACGCGCAAACTGGTCAACAAATCTTTGAGTCGGGGCTCGCATGCTTTGTGCTGCATCGATGGCGTGAATGATGCGTGCCAACGTACTGTCATTAGCAGTTGCTGTTGCTCGGTATTCAAAGGATCCAGATTCGTTGATCGTGCCGGCAAATACTGCGTCGCCCTCGGTCTTTTCAACCGGCAGACTTTCTCCTGTAATCGGAGCCTGATTAATCGTCGAACGTCCACTCACAATCTCGCCGTCGAGCGCGATACGTTCACCAGGTTTGACGCGCACCTTGGCATCAAGGGCAACCGTTTTGGCTTCAGTCGTTAACCACGTGCCGTCAGTTTGTTGGACTGTGGCTTGTTCTGGGGCCAGTTGCATTAGTTCAGCAATCGCATTTCTGGCTCGATCCAGGGATTTTGCTTCAATCAGTTCAGCAACGGTAAACAACACCATTACCATGGCAGCTTCTGGCCACTCGCCAACCAACAAGGCTCCCGTGACGGCAATGCTCATCAGTGCGTTGATGTTGAGGTTACCGTTGCGAATTGCGATCCAACCCTTTTTGTAGGTCGTGATACCGCAAGCCAGCACAGCAATCATTGCCAGCGTTGCCACAGCCCAGCTTGGCAAGCCTAGCCAGTGTGTAATCTCAGATGCAATCGCTGCTACCCCTGCAAACATGAGGGGCCACTGCAGTTTGGTTGGTTCGGCTGCAACTCTTGGGTTGGAAGGAGCCTCGTCAGCCATCTCCGGGGTAAAACCAAGAGAACGGATACCCGCCAGAATGGCATCAATGGCCTGAGGCTCATGCGTCACTGTCAGGACACGTTGCATCAGGTTGAATTGCAGTTCTATTACACCACTCATCGTTCCCAACTTTTTACGTAGCAGAGCTTCTTCTGTTGGGCAGTCCATTTGCAGGATACGAATTGCGGACTGTTGCCCTGTTGCATTGACGATAGTTCGTGTCAGTGACAGAAGTGCGTCACCCGGGTCAGCCGCGCAATCACCGCCGCAGCACGGAGCCTTCTGTACAATGGGCGCGCAGCAGCTAGATGGGGCGTGTTCATGTTTGTCGTGAGCATGGCTATGCTCATGATGGTGTTTGTGTGATGAATGCTTAAGGATGGGCATGGCGTGCGTATTCCAGTTACAAGATTGAAGGATATTTCACACCCTGAAGTAACTACAGGATCAAGCACTTTCGGAGCCGTGACATGAAAATAGGTGAGTTGGCACGTATTGCGCAGTGCTCAGTAGAGACCGTGAGGTATTACGAGAAGGAAGGCCTGTTACCCGCCCCAGCTCGGACGGAGGGAAATTTTCGGGAATATGGGGCAACGCATGCCGAACGTTTGCGTTTTATCCGAAACTGTCGGGCATTGGATATGAGTCATAGCGAGATACGTAACTTATTGAAGCTGGCCGATCAGCCGAGCGAGGGATGTGGAGCCATCAATATCGTTTTTGACCAGCATATTGCCCATGTCGATGAGCGAATTCGGGAGCTCACGCAACTCAAAGAGCAGTTGCGTCACTTACGAGAGCGCTGCCAATCCGAACAAGCTGTCGATGCCTGTGGCATCTTGCATGGCTTGGCTGAAATGGAAGTCGAAGCTAAACATGAGCGTCATACACACTTGGGTTAATGCTTCCAGATGCTGAATCTCCACTAGCAATTTCATACTCAGGAATCCACTTGCCGGAAATGCTTTCTCCACTCGGTAGGAGAGATGCCGAAGGCTTGTTTGAATTGCTGGCGTAGCGCTGTTGCCGTACCAAATCCAGCCAATCCGGCGATGACCTCCACCGAATGGTCGCTGGATTCCAGCAGTTCCTGTGTCCGGTGCAGGCGTCCGGCCTGTAGCCATTCCCCAACAGACATGCCGGTTGCTTGATGAAAACTGCGCGTGAGGGTACGCCGGCTCATATGCGCTTGCTGTGCCAAGGCATCCAGCGACAACTTTTCGTTCAGGTTCTCGCGCAGATAAGTCAGTAGCGCGTTGATTCGTGCATCGAGCGTAGAAACCGGAACTGGCCGTTCAATAAACTGGGCCTGCCCGCCCTCGCGGTAACTGGGCACCACCATGCGCCGGGCGATCTGGTTGGTGATGTGGCTGCCGTAATAGCTGCGCACCAGGTACAGGCAGCAATCGACGCCCGCAGCGGTTCCGGCTGAGGTGACGATCCCTTGGTCATCCACGTAGAGCGCATTTGCATCCAGACAGACTTG
>CAXYUI010000022.1:0-13188 GCA_964291975.1 uncultured Formivibrio sp.
CCGGGGCACCCTACGGCGTGAGGATCAGCTATTCGCCGGAAGAAAAGGCGCTGGAACCCGCCGGCGGCATGGCGCGCGCGCTGCCGCTCCTGGGTGATGAAGCATTCGCCGTTGTCAACGGCGACATCTTCACCGATTTTGATTTTGGGCGACTGCCTGCGATCGCGGCGCAACTGCCCGCGGGCGGCGCGCACCTCGTCATGGTGCCCAAAGCGGGTTATCCGACTGGCCGCGATTTGACGCTCGATGCCTTGGGTCTGGTGCGCCCTTGTGGTCAGGACGACACAGCGCTGACCTTTGCCGGCATCGCCGTTTACACGCCCCAGTTCTTTGCCGACGTCGATCCCGATCAGCCTGCGCCGCTCTTGCCGCTGTTTCTGGCCGCCATGGCGCACGGGCGTATCCGTGGGGAAATTCATGCCGGATCGTGGCTGGATGTGGGTACGGCGGAACGATTGGAAATGGCATGCTGCATTGCAGCTAAAAGGGCGGAAACATAATGCAACATCCCGTGAAGATGGCCGAAGATCGACGAAAGTGGTAGCCTTCCGCCCTTAATTTGGATTGACAGGGAAAGCTGATGAACACGCTCGTGTTCCATCGGCTTTTTTTGATTGGGTCGAAAAGAACCCGCAAGCAGGAGAAGGTCATGATCAAACCATTTGTTCGCGCGGCAATGCGCGCGCTGTGTCGCGTGCTGTTCCGGGTGCGGATTGAGGGCGATCTGGCTGCATTGCGCCGCGAGCGCCTGCTGCTGGTGGCCAACCATGAATCGCTGCTCGACGGGCTGTTATTGGCTTTGTTTTTGCCGGTACATCCGGTTTTTGTGATCCATAGCGGCGTCATCAACAACCGTTTCTTCCGCATACTCATCAAACAGGTCGATTACCTGCTGGTCGATCCGACTTCGCCGATGGCGATGAAAACGGTGATTCATCTGATTCATGAAGGCCGTCCGGTCGTTATTTTCCCGGAAGGGCGCATTTCCGATACCGGCAGCATGATGAAGGTCTACGACGGCCCGGCTTTTGTGGCGGTCAAAACCGATGCGACAGTGGTTCCGGTCAAATTAAGCGGCACTTCGCGGACTTATTTTTCACGCCTTTCCTGCGTACATCCGCGTCAACTTTTCCCCAAAATCACCATCACCTTGTTGCCGCCAACCAGCATCGCCAAGCCGCATGATGAATCGTCGAAAGAACGACATCATCATGCTGGCGATGCCATGCGTCATCTGATGCAGGACATGATTTACACCACGCAGCCGATCAATACGCTGTTCGATGCCTTGCTCGATGCCGCGCAACATTTTGGTCGCCGTCACCGCATCATCGAGGACATCAAGCAGATCGAATACAACTATGGCGATTTGCTGCGCATGACGCTGATGCTGGGTCGGATCATGACCCGCATCGCCAAACCGGGCGAGCACGTCGGCGTGCTGCTGCCCAATCTGACCCCCACCCTGGGTCTGATGATTGGCTTGTCCGCTTTCCGCCGCATTCCGGCGATGCTCAATTACACGGCGGGCACGGCCGGCATGCAAACCGCCATTGATGCGGTGCAGGCTCAAACCATCATCACCTCGCGCGCATTTTTGGAGCAGGCGGAGCTCACCGAGAAGGTGGAAGCGCTCACCGGCGTGAACATCCTTTATCTGGAAGAGTTGCGCTCGCAACTGACTGCCGCTGACAAGCTGTGGTGGATCGGTTTTGCCCGTTGGTGGCCGCGCCGCGCGGCCGATCCGCAGCGCGACAAAGAAGACGCCGCCGCCGTATTGTTCACTTCCGGCTCGGAAGGCAAACCCAAGGGTGTGATGCTGTCGCACCGGGCGATTTTGTCCAACGTGGCGCAAATGCGTGCCGCCGTGGATTTTTCCGCTGACGACAAATTCTTTAACGCGCTGCCCATTTTTCACGCTTTCGGTCTGACCGCCGGCGCGATGGTGCCGCTGCTGACCGGCGCGCGCCTCTTCCTTTACCCTTCGCCGCTGCACTACCGCATCATCCCGGAGATGAGTTACGACAAGAATTGCACGGTGATGCTGGGCACCAGCACCTTCCTCGCCAACTACGCCAAATACGCGCATCCGTATGATTTCTTCCGCTTGCGCTATGTGATCGCGGGTGCGGAAAAACTGACCCAGCCGGTGCGCGAGCTGTGGTTTGAGAAATTCGGCATCCGCATTTACGAAGGCTACGGTGCCACTGAAACCGGCCCGGTTTTGTCGGTGAATACCACCATGGCCTATCGCACCGGCTCGGTGGGTCAGTTGCTGCCTGGTATCCGCAGCAAGCTGGCTGCGGTTCCCGGCATCGAGCGCGGTGGCCTTTTGCATGTGCAAGGCGCGAATGTGATGTCGGGCTACTACCACGCGGAAAACCCCGGCGTGCTGGTTCCGCCTTCATCTGAGTTTGGCGCGGGCTGGTACAACACCGGCGATATTGTCGATTTCGATGCCGATGGCTTTGTGCATATCGTCGGTCGGGTGAAGCGCTTTGCCAAAGTGGCCGGTGAAATGATCTCGCTGGAAGTGGTCGAACGCATTGCCGCTGCCGCCAGTCCAGAGCATCTGCATGCCTCGACCAGCATCCCCGATGCCCAGCGTGGCGAATGTCTGATTCTGTACTCGACCGATCCGGCGCTGGCGCGCGATCAGCTCGCCCAAGCCGCGCGCGCTGGCGGCTACCCGGAAATCGCCATTCCGCGGCGAATTGTGGTTCTGGACGAAATGCCGGTGCTGGGCTCGGGCAAGACCGATTACGTCACATTGAAAACCCGCGCTCTTGAAGCGTGCACGGAGTAAAATCACGGCTCGTGTTTCAGGGAGAAACCGCATGAGCCTGCCCTCACTGCTGACTTCGCGTTTGATTTTGCGTCCGCTGAACGCGGGAGATGCCGAAGCCATCGTCGCACTGGCCGGGAACTGGCATGTTGCCAGCCAGACGCGCCGCATTCCTCATCCTTACACTTTGGAAGCCGCGCAGGAATTTATCGCGGCGCAAAAGAAAGCCCAGTTCAAGGGCGAGGAATGGATTTGGGGCGTGTGCCTGAAAGATGAAGGCCACCCGCTGATCGGTTGCGTCGGCGTCACCTTTGGCGACATGGAAGCCGAGCTGGGCTACTGGCTGGGCGAGACCTACTGGAAGCAAGGTTTTGCCACCGAAGCGGCGCGTGCTGTTGTCGATTACGCCTTCGAGCGCTGCGAGCTGTGGCAGATCGACGGCAAGCATCTTTTCAATAATCACGAAAGCGGCCGGGTACTCACCAAACTGGGCTTTCAGGTCGTTGGCTTCTCGCGCGGCGCGTGTCGCGAAGAAAACCAGGACATCGTCCATTACCGTCTGTTGCGCGCCGCCTGGATCGCGCGCCCCGATCGCGAAACCTTTGCCTGACCAACCGGATTTCTGAATGAGCAATCGCCAGCTTTACTTTCGCATCCTGGGCTACTTCAAGCCCTATCGCAGCATCGCGATCTTTACCCTCATCTGCATGATCGTCGCCGGTAGCGTTGATGCGCTGATGATGAAACTGCTCAAAAACGTGGTCGATGGTTTTAGCGAAGTGCATCGTGGCGAGTTGGCGTTGTGGGTCATGCCGGCCGCGCTGTTTGCGCTGGGACTGGTGCGGCTGGTGTCGAGTTTCGGCCATGAATACCTGAGCGCCTGGCTTACTGGCAAAGTGCAGCAGGATTTGCGCGATCAGGTTTACAGCCGCTTCATGCACATGCCGGTGCGCTTTTTCGATCAATCGTCAACGGGCGTACTGCTGTCACGCATCACCTTCGACATCGGCCAGATCATGGATGCCGGCCTGAATGTGCTGACCGTGGTGGTCAAAGATTCGGTGCTGGCCATCGGCCTTCTGACCGTGATGCTGTGGACCGACTGGCAGCTCACGCTGTTTTGTCTGATCATGCTGCCGGGCGCGGCGCTGTCGATCAAGGTGGTCAGCAAACGCCAGCGCCGACTGTCGCGCGATACGCAGAACATCATGGGTTCGCTGACGCAGATTCTGGACGAAAGTCTCTCTGGACAGCGCATCGTCAAGATTTTTGGCGGGCAGAATTACGAAATTGCCCGCGTTGGCAACGCCAATAAACAGGTGCGCCAGCTTACCGTCAAACGCGCCAGCACCAGTGCGATGAACTCCGGTTTTACCGTGTTCCTGATTGCCGTAGCGATTGCCGGGCTGATCTATTTCGCCGGTATTCGCGCGCAATCTGGCGAGCTGACCGCCGGGGCGTTTATCTCCTTCATGGGTTCGATGATGCTGCTGCAGCAGCCGATCAAGAACCTTTCCAAGATTAACGACCAGCTGCATCGTGGTCTGGCGGCCGCCGAATCGGTGTTTGCCTCGATCGACCAGCCGGTGGAAGAAGACCGTGGCCAGCACAGCGTCACGCGCGTCGCCGGCGCGCTGGAATACCGCGACGTGAGCTTTCGCTACAACGAAGAGCGCATCGCCCTCGATCAGGTCAGCCTCGCCATCCAGCCCGGCGAAACCATTGCCCTCGTTGGCCCTTCGGGTGGCGGCAAAACCACCATGGTCAATCTGCTGCCGCGTTTTTATGAGCCTACAGAAGGCCAGATCCTACTCGATGGCGTGGCACTGCCCGATTACCAACTCGCCAACCTGCGCCAGCAGATTGCGCTGGTGAGCCAGGACGTGGTGCTGTTCAACGATACAGTCGCGGCCAATGTGGCGTATGGCGCTGCCGAGATCGACGAAGCGCGGGTGAGAAAAGCTTTGGTTGCCGCGCACGCGCTGGAATTTGTCGAGCGTATGGAAGGCGGTCTTGCTGCCATGCTGGGCGAAAACGGCGTGCGCTTGTCGGGCGGCCAGCGCCAGCGTCTGGCCATTGCTCGCGCCATCTACAAAGACGCGCCGATCCTGATTCTGGACGAAGCGACCAGCGCGCTCGATACCGAGTCGGAGCGCATGGTGCAGGCTGCGCTGGAAAACCTGATGCAAGGCCGCACCACCCTGGTGATCGCGCACCGGCTTTCCACCATCGAAAACGCCGACCGCATCATCGTCATGCAGCAAGGCCGCATCGCCGAAACCGGCACGCACGCCGAGCTGATCGCACAAGACGGCATCTATGCGCGCATGCACGCCGTACAATTTGCCGAGAGTTAGACAACCCGATTATTGCGCGTGGGTCATTTGACCTGCGCCGCTTTTCAACAAAGGAAAATCAGATGGCCAGCAGGCTGAACGCCGATGAATTTGATGCGCTGGAGCAAATCGGCCGCGGCATCAAGCGCAAACCGGTGAGTGCTTTTATCGCGCAACATACCAAGCATCTTTATGGCTTGAAGTACATCGCCAGCCGGCGCGACGGCATCCCTTTTATTACCGATGCCGGTAAAGAAGCTTTGTTCTTCAAGCATTGCACCGACGGCTTGCGCCAGCTCGCCAGCGATCCGAATGCCAAGCTGAGCAAAGACATCATGACCCTGCTGGAAAAGAAAGGGCATATCAAGCCAGCCCCGGATGGAGGCTTTATGTTGATGCCCAAAGCCATTGAGACGCTTGCCGATCTGGATGCGCAGTCTTAATTGTTGCTGATCGCCTCCCCCGGCTGCGTCGGGGGAATGGCTGGAGAAACGACTTTTTCTCCCAGCCTTCCGTTTTTCATTTCTGAGTGCCCCGCATTTCCCCCAGTTTCACTAGCGCCCTGGTCTGCTTTTTGAATTGGCTGCGAATCAGCTTGGCCATGTCCGGATCAAATGCGGGTTTGGTCGCCATCAGTAAATCCGGCAATTCACTGACATCGTGAATCGTGCCGAGATAAACCCAGCGATCGAACACATGCAGCGCCGGCGCCCATTCTGGGCCTTCGGGCAGGCCGACCGGGCCGCCATAGGGCCAACTCGGGAAGCGCACGCGCGATAAGCCCGACAGCAGCCGCGCATGATGGCTGGTTAGCGCCTCGCGCCCGACGCAAGCGCCTTTGCATTTACCCAGCGGAAACGCGGCGCAGGAAGCGATATCCTTGCGCGGGGCTTCCAGTCCGAGCACTTTTTTGCACAGACCTTGCGCTTCGACCTGACGGGTCAGCGAGTTCGTCGCTTCGCGCTTGCTGCGGAACGGCCCGAACAGATCGGGCAAGGCCGGTACGCCCGATTCCAGCGTCACCAAATCCAACTGCCCGACGCCATCGACGAGCTGCCAGGCCCAGCAGCAGGCTTCTTTGACTTCCGGCAGCGCGTGGTTGTATTGCGGCGCCAGCTCGCGGATCAAGCGGTGTTCGACCAGCGCCGCGCCAAACTCGCCCGGCGTTTCAAACCATTCAAGCCGCTGCGTGAACTTCACCAGCGGAATATCCTTGCGCGCTTTGCGCTTGCCGGCAAAGTGGGCGAGCACTTCCTTGCGCAGATTCTGGCCACTGCCGACAAACAGCGGCGCGCCATGCTCGCCATAACAGGCAAACACGCCCGGCGTTTCAGGCAATTCGTCGAGCAGCGCCGGGTCGAGCGCCTCCGGCCAGGCTGGCAGGCGGGTCAATTCGGCAACCACTTCGCGGATGTTGTCCACCGTGTGATCGCGCTCGATGGCGGTCAGAAATTGCTGCAACAGTTCGGCGTCGGTCAGCGCGCGGTGACGCTCGCCCGCAATCACCAGACCATGACGCTGGGTGATCGCATCGAGATTGTGTTTGTGCTCCAACGGGTAGAGCTTTTTCGACAATTGCACCGTGCACAGCACGCGCGCCGAAAAATGGATGCCGAGGCGCCTGAATTCGTTCTTCAAAAAACCGTAATCAAAGCGCGCGTTGTGCGCGATAAACAGCCGGCCATTGAGCTTGGCGAGCAAGGCTTCGGCGATTTCGGCAAACACCGGCGCATCAGCGACCATCTCGTCATTGATGCCGGTGAGCTGTTGAATAAAAGGCGGAATCGCCGTCTGCGGGTTGACCAGACTCGACCAGTGCGTGACTTCATCGCCGTCGATCAGCACCAGACCGACTTCGGTGATGCGGTCGCGCAGCGGATTGGCGCCGGTCGTTTCCAGATCGACGAGGATCAGCGGTTCGGTGGCGAGGGCGTTCATACCAAAATCCCAAAGAAAGCGCAGTATCGCGCAGGCGAATCAAGAAGCACGGAGCACAGCAACCGGAGTGGACAGATGGTCCATGAGGACGAAGTGCCCTCTGGGTATTGCGAGCACCGCGCGACGCCGAGTCGTCAAGCGATCAAGCTTTCACGAACCGGAAACACTGATGGATTTTCTTGTTACGGAAATCTTCCGGCACCGACTGCGCCGAAATATCCACGCATTTGGGCTTGAGGTAATCGTCGAGCTTGAAGCTGCGCAGATTGTTCGAGAAATACAGCACGCCGCCCGGATTGAGCAGACTCAGGCAGGATTCGACCAGCCAGACATGATCGTCCTGCACATCGAGTACGCCCTGCATCTTTTTCGAATTGGAAAAACTCGGTGGGTCAAGCACGATCAGATCGAAGCGCTCGCGGTCGCCCAAGGCATTGCGCAGGTATTCGAACACATCGGCGCGCACGCGCTGGTGACGCGGCCCCATGCCGTTCAGGCCGAAATTGCGGCCAGCCCAGTCGAGGTAAGTGTTCGACATATCGACCGTCACCGATTCGGTCGCGCCGCCCGCCGCTGCATACACGCTGAACGAGCCGGTGTAACTGAACAGATTCAGAAAGCGCTTGCCGGCGGACTTGCTGCGCACCTGCTTGCGGGGGTTGCGATGATCCAGAAAGAGGCCGGTATCCAGATAGGCATCCAGATTCTAGATGAATTGCAGACCGTCTTCGTGAACGATGAAATCCTCGCCCTCGCTGCCGGTTTTTTCGTACTGCTCGGCACCACGCTGGCGGCGGCGCGTCTTGAGCGCAACGTGGCCATCGGCAATACCCAGTACTGAAATTACCGACTGGCGGATGCCTTCCAGCCAGGCGGCGTGGTCTTCATCGCTTTCCACCCAGCCGGTTTCGACTTCCTGCAAATGCACGCGGCCTTCGTACCAGTCGACGATCACCGGGAACTCGGGAATATCGCGCTCGTAAAGGCGGTAACAGGAAATCCCCTGCCGTTTGGCCCATTTGGCCAGATGGCGGGCGTTCTTGGTCAGGCGGTTCTGAAAGCTGGAAAAATCGGTCATGGTGCAGACAACGGCAGGAAAAGCGCAGTTTAACACCCCGTCCAGCACGCTGCGCTGGCGGGGGATGGAAGTTTGCATATTCTGGAAGAACCCCTCTGCCGGAATACCCCTGTGTTGCAATGTCCGGATCTGCTCTCTCATCTGCCTGTCGGCATTTTGGCGCTGGATGCCGAAGGGCGTGTGCGTGCCTTTAATCCGGCCGCGCAAGACATGCTGGGGTTGGCTGAAGCTGACGTGATTGGCCGCACCGTGCTGCCGGAAGGCTGGTCGCTACTGGACGAACAGGGCGATCCGCTCTTGCCCGAACACTATCCGGTTGCCCGAGCCCGCGCGACTGGCGCTGGCGTCGATTGCGTAATCGGCATTGCACGCGGCAGTGACAGTGAAACGCTGTGGTATCGCGTCCATGCTTTTCCCGATTGTTCGGCAGGCCTGCCCACCGGCGGGGTCATCCTCAGCTTTATCGACATCACGCCGCAGCGTCGTGCTGCAGCTTGCTCTGAACTCGATAAAACCCGCGCTGAAGCGCTGCTTGACCTGAATGCCCGTGCGCATGTGCTCGACGAAACCACGCTCTTGCAAGAAGGCCTGCATCTGGCTTGTGCGCTGACGGACAGCATGGAGGGCTGCCTGCATTTTGTTGAGGCCAATCAGTTGCGCTTTGTGGCGGGGTCTTCACGCTGCTCACCCCAGGCCAATAGCGAGCCGAGCCTGTGGGAAGAGGCGTCACAGACACGTTCACCCGTGCTGCATCATTCGCAAGGCGAACAAAGTTGGCACATTGGCATCCCGGTCGAAGACGCCGGCGCAGTGGTGATGGTGCTGTGCTTGGGCGGCAAAAATCGCCCGTTCGACGAGCACGAAATCAGCCTCTTGCAAACGCTGGGGCGTGATTTGTGGCGCATTATCCGTCTGCGGGAAACCGTTCATGCCTGGGAAGAAGACCGCCGTCAGCTCAAGCTGGTGCTTAATGCCAGTCACATCGGGATTTGGGAATTCATGGTTGAAAGTGGCGTTTCGCGCTTTCACCGAGAATGCATGACTTCGCTGGGCGAAGAGGCGCGCAATGGCGAAGAGGGCTTGCTTGAGCAGCTGGAAAAAATCCACCGCGATGATCGCGAAGCGTTTTTGCTGATGCTGACCGACTATCTATCCGGACGGGTGAGTGAATATCGGCAGGAATTTCGCATGATGCTGAACGATGGCGAAATGCGCTGGATTTTGTCTTCAGGCGAAATCGTCGACCGCCATGCGGACGGTCGACCGCAGCGCATGGTCGGCACGCATCTGGACATCACCGAACGCAAACTGGCGGAAGAAAAGATCAAACTCGCCGCCAGGGTCTTCGATACCAATGGCGAAGGCGTGATGATTACCGACGCCCATTCAAAAATCCTCACGGTGAATCGTGCTTTCTGCGCGCTAACCGGCTACGCGCCGGAAGAGGTCTGTGGCTACAAACCCAATATCCTTTCGTCCGGCCGACACTCGCAGCAGTTTTTTTCTGATCTGTGGCAGGCGATCCAGCATCAGGGCTTTTGGCAGGGCGAGTTGTGGAACCGGCACAAAGATGGCCATGATTTCCCGGTCTGGTTGTCGATCAGCGCCGTGAGTGACGATGGCGGACAAATAACGCATTTTGTCACCATTTTCACCGACATTACCGAGCGCCACGCCCAGCAAGAAAAAATCGAATATCTGGCTTTCCATGATGCGCTGACGGGTCTGCCTAATCGACTTTTGCTGATTGATCGCTTTAATGTGGCGCGCGCCTTGGCGGATCGGCAGGGGGAAATGCTGGCGCTGCTTTATCTGGATCTGGATCGCTTCAAGATCGTGAACGACACCTTGGGGCATCCGGTTGGCGATCTCTTGCTGGTTGAGGTCAGTACGCGGCTGCTGCAATTGATCCGTGAAAGCGATACGGTCAGCCGGCTAGGCGGCGATGAATTCGTAGTGTTGCTGGGCAGCCTGCATCATCCTGGCGAAGCCGCGGAAATCGCCCAGGCGATTTTGGCCATGCTTGATGCGCCGTTTGAAATCGAAGGCCAGACCATCCGCATCGGCGCGACCATCGGCATGGCCATTTGCCCAGGCGATGCGCGTGATCTGGCCGAATTGCTGAAAAAAGGCGATACCGCGCTCTATCGCGCCAAGCGCGATGGCCGGCATATGTATCGCTTCTACACCGAATCGATGAACGCCGATTCGCTGGAGCAATTACTGCTGGAAGCGCGTCTGCGTGAGGCGATTGCCTGCAATGAGCTGGAAGTCCAGTACCAACCCTATGCGCGGCTGGACGATGGCCAGCTGCTCGGTTTCGAAGCGCTGGTGCGTTGGCGTCATCCGATTGACGGATTGATCCCGCCGGCGCGCTTTATTCCGATTGCCGAAGAAAGCGGGCTGATTCTGGACATCGGCGCTTTTGTGCTGGAAACCGCGTGCCGGCAGATGCGGGTCTGGCTTGATGCCGGCATCCCGCCGTTCACTATGTCGGTCAATCTTTCGGCCTTGCAGATCTCTCGCGGCACACTGGTCGATATTGTGAGCGATACGCTCAAACACAGCGGCCTTCCGGCCGATTGCTTGGAATTGGAATTGACCGAATCCATGCTGCTGTCTGACACCGAACATTGCCGGGAAACCCTGATGCATTTGCGTCGGCTGGGTGTGCATATCGCCATCGACGATTTCGGCACGGGGTATTCCAGCCTGGCTTATCTGCGCAGGCTGGAAGTTGAAAAGCTGAAAATCGACAAAGTGTTTATTGATGGCCTGCAGGCCGATCGTGACGATGCGCTGGTGCGCGCCATTATCGACATGGCGCAGGCGCTCAATCTGGAAACGATTGCCGAAGGGGTGGAAACGCCCGAACAAGCCGCCAAGCTGGCTGCGATGGGCTGTAACGCCATTCAAGGCTGGTATATCGCGGCAGCTACGCCAGCCGAAAACTGCGCGCCTTGGCTGATTGGGCACCAGCAGGGGCGGCCATTACTGAACCTGCCTATTCTCCGGCCCGGCCCCAATCCTCATACCAGCTCATAAGCCGTTCAAAAACGGGCGCTGGGACATACTGTCCCACAATATCTTTCCACCCCAAAGGCCCGACCAGCCCCTTGACCATGGTCGAGCTGACTTCGGCGATTTCTCGCGGCGGCATCAGGAAGATGGTGTCGACATGCGGCGCCAGATCGGCGTTGATGTAGCGCATTTTGCGCTCGAATTCGTAGTCGGCCGCCTCGCGAATGCCGCGCACGATATAGTTGGCGCCTTGCTCGCGGGCGTAGTCGACCAAAAAGCGGTTTTCGAAAGTCTCGACCCGCAGGTGAGGCAGGTGGGCGGTGGTTTCGCGCAGCATGGCCACGCGCTCTTGCAGAGAGAAGGTGTAACGCTTATCCGGATTTTCGCCGATCGCGACGATCATCTCGTCAAAGAGTTCAACACCGCGCTCGATCATCCACAGGTGGCCATTGGTCACTGGATCGAAACTGCCTGCATACACGCCTCGACGCATCGTCGCTCACCTGTTCGTGCAAAAGCGCGACTATACCACCCGCCGTTCGCCGTGGTGTGCATTGCAGCAGGCACTATTTGCATTTTCGCCGGCGTTTGCCGATGATGGCTCTTTCTCTTTGCGGACCTTCAATATGAATGATTTTCCATCCTCGCCTAACCGCCTTGAATCGCCGTCGCAGGATGCGCGCACGCTGGCCATCCTGATTTGGGTTGGCACGATTTTCTTCAGCTTTATCCCGGCACTGATCTTGTTTCTGATGCGCAAAGACGATGAGTTTTTGCTCGCGCACTCTACCGAGGCACTGAACTGGGCGATTACCGCGCTGATCGGTTATGCCGCAGCATTTGTGCTGATGATTGTTTTGATTGGCGCGCTCCTTTTTCCTCTGGTTGGTTTGGTTAATCTGGTTTTCTGCATCCTCGGCGCGGTGGCTGCCAGCCGTGGTACGCCGTATGCGTTGCCGTTCTGTCTGAGACTCATCAAATAATTGTGTCGCAACGAAAAAAGCCGCTGAAAAATCAGCGGCTTTTTTTGTGGTGCGGATTTACTCGCCTTGCGCTTCGCGCTGCACCACCGCAGCGATTTTCTCGGCCCAATCCTTGGCGGTATTGGCAACCGTGTGCTCGACCATCACGCGCACCACCGGCTCGGTGCCGGATGGGCGCAAGAGCACGCGGCCATCTTGCCCCATCGCACTTTCCGCTTCGGTGACCGCCGCCTTGATCGCTGGCGATGCATTGCAATCAAAACCGCGCTGGATACGCACGTTTTTCAAAACTTGGGTCGACAGCGTGAGTTCGCGGCGGAAGTCGCCGAGCGTGCGGCCAGACTGGCGCAGCGCGGTGAGCACCTGCAAGGCCGAAATGATGCCGTCGCCGGTGGTATGGCTTTCCAGGCACAGCAAATGGCCTGAGCCTTCGCCGCCGACTTGCCAACCATGCGCGTCGAGCTGTTCGAGCACATAACGATCACCCACTTTGGCGCGCACAAAACCAATGCCTTTGGCTTTCAGCGCATTTTCCACGCCCAGATTGGTCATCAGCGTGCCGGCGACACCGCCGCCGAGCGTGCCAATGTTCTGACGATGCGTGGCCAGCACATAGAGCAGCACGTCGCCATCGATGATCGCGCCGTCGCGGTCGACCATGATCAGCCGGTCGCCGTCGCCATCGAGCGCAATCCCGTAATCTGCGCCTTCAGCGAGCACCTTGTCGCGCAAGGCTTCGGGGTGGGTTGCGCCGACGTTGTCGTTGATATTCAGACCATTGGGCGAGACGCCGATCGAAATCACATCGGCGCCAAGCTCGTGGAAAACGTGCGGGGCGACGTGGTAAGTCGCGCCATGCGCGCAATCGACCACGATCTTCATGCCGCGCAGGTCAAAATCATTCGGAAAGGACGATTTGCAGAATTCGATGTAGCGACCGGCGGCGTCTTCGTCGCGGCGTACCTTGCCCAATTCGCGCGAGGATACGCAAGGCTGGGGTTCGTCGATGGCGGCTTTGATCGCGAGCTCAACATCGTCGTCGAGCTT
>CAXYUI010000023.1:0-13186 GCA_964291975.1 uncultured Formivibrio sp.
GGCAAGTGAGTGTTCTGCAGACGGTATTGGGACTGATTCAACAGAACCTCGATCTTACTTTGCGTTTGCCCGATGCAGGCGCAGACGAAATTGCACAGGCTTCGCGCAGCATCAATGCCTTGCTGGCCGAATTTGCGGCTGTGCTTGGTCGGGTCAAGATGGCGGCGGGACATGTGTTGCAGGCGTCTAATTCCTTGACGCATTCTTTGGGACCTCTCTCGGAATCGGTCAGTCAGCAAAATAGCGCGACTTCAGCAATGGCGGCTGCGGCGGAAGAGCTGGCTGTCAGCGTTACCCATGTTGCCGATTCATCGCAACAGGCCGAAACCATCTCTCAGCAATCGCTTGAAAATGCGAGCCAAGGCGGTGTGGTGATTCAAGAAACGGTCAGTAGTATGGTCAAAATGGCCGAATCGATTCAGATCACGGCAGGAACAGTCGAACAACTGGGCGTGCGCTCACAGGAAATCGGCGGGATCGCCGGGACGATTCGCGAAATCGCCGATCAAACCAATTTGCTGGCGCTCAATGCGGCGATTGAAGCCGCGCGCGCCGGTGAGCAGGGACGCGGTTTTGCTGTGGTGGCCGATGAGGTGCGACAACTGGCAGAGCGCACCAGTAAGGCCACAACCGAGATTGCCGGGGTGATTGGGGCGATTCAGTCCGACACACAAAAAACGGTTTCGGATATGCAAGGCGTCGTGCAAATGGCCAATGGCAATGCAACGCAAGCGCGTCAAGCCGGGGTGGCGATTGCTGCGATTCAGCAAGGTTCCAGCGCCGTGGTCGAAGTGGCGACCGATATTTCTGTCGCACTGAAAGAGCAATCGGTAGCCGGCGAAGAGATCGCCAAGCAGGTTGAGCGTATTGCCGCGATGAGTGATGAAAACACAACGGCTCTGGCTGAGGTCAAGCAAGCTTCTGATGAGATGAAAGCCCTTTCTGCCGAGATGCAGAGCATGGTGGACAATTTTCGGGTGTAAGCGCGTGCGCCAAGCCCATGAAAACGCCCTTTGCCGGGCGTTTTCTTTTACCAGCGCACTGGCTCGGCTTCGAGCGTGACGCCAAATTGCGCCAACACCGCTTCTTGCACCGCGGCCATCAGTGCGAGCACCTCGGCGCCCGTTGCGCCGCCGTGGTTGACCATCACCAGCGCTTGCTGCTCATACATCCCGACCGCGCCCAGGCGTCTGCCTTTCCAGCCAGCTTTTTCGATCAACCAACCTGCCGCCAGCTTGTAGCGGCCATCGGCCTGCGCATAAGAAACCAGCGTTGGATGCGCCGCGAGCAGGGCATCGCGTTGCGCGGCGGGGACAATGGGATTTTTGAAAAAACTGCCGGCATTGCCCAGCACCGCTGGATCGGGCAGTTTGCGCATGCGCACTTGAATCACCGCTTGCGCGACTTTGGCCGGCGTGACTGAGCCGCCAAGCGCCGCGAGTTCTTTTTCGATTTCGCCATACGCGGTGTGCGGACGATGGCGCTTGGGCAGGCGGAAAGTGACTTCGCAGATCAGCCAGCGCTCCGGCGCATGTTTGAAAATGCTGTCGCGATAGGCAAAGTCGCATTCGGCGCGGCTGAAAACCCGCGTCTGGCCGCAGTCCAAATCAATGGCGCGCAGCGAGTCAAGATAATCGCCGGCCTCTGCGCCATATGCGCCAATATTCTGCACCGGCGCCGCGCCCACCGTGCCGGGAATCAAGGCCAGGTTTTCCAGCCCACCCCAGCCGTTTTCCAGCGTCCACATCACAAAGTCATGCCAGTTCTCGCCGGCGGCTGCGCGCACCAGCCAGGCTTCGTCATCTTCCGCGATCAGCGACTTGCCCATCAGTTCGACCTTGATCACCAGCGCGTCGAGATCGCCGCTCAAGAGAAGATTGCTGCCGCCGCCCAGTACGCGCCAAGGCAGGGCGCTGAGCGCAGGATCGGCGCGCCAAAGCGCCAGTTCGTTCAGATCGGCAAGGCGACCCAGATAACGGGCTCGGGCGGGCAAGCCAAAGGTGTTGCAGTGGCGCAGATCAAAATCGGGATGGATGGGCATGAAACAACACTGAAGTAGAGGTGGAAGATGATCCGTCCATCAGGGACGGTTGCCGAGATTCCAGCGCGCGCAGTACCACTTGGTCTTGCCTTCTTCGCCGTCGGGAACCGGAACCAGCACGCTGCCGGCGCGGCTGATGAAACGGCCTTGCGCGATCGGATAAAACTGTACGCCGCGTTTGGTTTCAATCGACGTTTTGACTTTGTCGAGTGGCGCGTCGAGATAAGCGCCCACCATCAATGCGGTGGCTTCGGTCTGATTGACGAAGACTTCCAGCACGGGCGCGCCGGCCAGTTCGCCGCCTTCTACGCCAAACCACTCGGCATCACCCCAAACGCGCAAAGGCAATTTGAAATGCTCGCGAAAATAGGCCTGCCAGTAGGCGGTCGACCATTCGTCGCGGCACAGCAGCGCCGCTTCCATCTTGTCGCCAAAGTGGGTCGGAACCGCCGCTTGGGCGATTCCGCAGAACAGCGCGAAGGCTAGGGCACGCATGGTCAGCCGCTATTACGCAGACCGGCCGCGATGCCGTTGATGGTCAGGTGGACTGCGTGCTGCACTTCTTCGCTGGCATCGCCAGCCCGCATGCGTTTGAGCAGTTCGACTTGCAAATGATTGAGCGGATCGAGGTAGGGCAAGCGGTTGGCCAGACTGCGCGCGAGGATCGGATTGCCGCCCAGCAGTTCGCTGTGGCCGGTGATCGCCAGCACAGCATCAATGGCGCGCTGCCATTCCATCTTGATGCGGCCAAAAATGCGTTCGGCCACATCCCGATCGTGCACCAGTTCGGAATAGCGCTCGGCGATCACGATGTCGGATTTGGCCAGCACCATTTCCATATTGGCCAGCGTGACGCGGAAGAACGGCCAGTCTTGATGGAATTCACGCAAGGTGGCCAGGCCCGCTTCGCCATGTTCATCCAGATATTCAGCAATCGCCGTTCCAAAACCGAACCAGCCAGGCAGCATCAGCCGGCATTGCGACCACGAAAAGACCCACGGAATCGCGCGCAAATCGGCAATCGATTGCGTCGCGCGGCGCGCGGAAGGGCGCGAACCGATGTTGAGGTTGGGGATTTCATTGATCGGCGTGGCTTCGCGGAAGTAGGTGATGAAATCCGGCGTGGCAAACACCAGATCGCGGTAAGCCTGATAGGCGCGCACGCTGAGTTTTTCCAGCAACTGATGGCGTTCTGGCGTATCGAGCGAGCGGGCAGCTGCGGTCGGGAAGCTGGCGTCCAGCGTGGCGGAAACGAGGATTTCCAGATTGCGGCGGCCGACTTCCGGATCGGCATATTTGGATGAAATCACTTCACCTTGTTCGGTGATGCGGATCTGACCGTTCACGCTGCCTGCCGGTTGCGCCAGGATCGCCTCATAAGCGGGGCCGCCGCCGCGTCCCACCGTGCCGCCACGGCCGTGAAAGAGGCGCATCTTCAAGCCGGCCGCTTCAAAAATTTTCACCAGTGTGAGCTCGGCCTTGTAGAGCTCCCAGTTCGATGTCAGATAGCCGCCATCCTTGTTCGAATCCGAGTATCCCAGCATCACTTCTTGCACGTTGTCGCGGCAAGCCAGCAGCTTGCGCCATTCCGGCAAGGCGAAGAGATCGGTCATGATCGGGCCGCAAGCGCGCAAGTCGCCGATGGTCTCAAACAGTGGAATGATATTGATGCTGCAGTATTCATCCGGCGCCAAGCGGGTGATGCCGACTTCGTTCAGCAGCACCGCGACTTCGAGCAGATCGGAAACCGAGCCGCAGTTGGAAATGATGTAGTTCGGAATCGCTTGTTGGCCGTAGCGCGCTTGGACTTCTGCGGCCGCTTGCAGAATGTCGAGTTCCTTTTTGACATCGTCTGAATACTCAATGTGCGGGCAAATCAGCGGGCGCGGACTGGCCAGTTCGCGCGCCAGCACCACGCGGCGGCTGGCTTCGTCGAGCGCCAGATAATCTTCCAGACCGGCTTTTTCAAAAAGCTCGGCGACGATTTTCTCGTGCATGCCCGAGAACTGGCGCATGTCGATCGGCGCCAAATGAAAGCCAAAAACCTTGACCGTGCGCAGCAGCCGGCGCAGGCGGCCATGAGCAAGGCGCGCGCCCCCATTGGCGGTCAGCGAATCGAAGACGATTTGCAGGTCGGCCAACAGCGCCGCAGCGTGGGGATAGGCTTCGGCCTCCACGCGGCCGCGTAGTGGGTGGTTGTAGAAGCCGATGGCGCTGGCGGTGGCGTAGATGCGCGCGCGGATCGCGGCCACAGCCAGGCGGTAGGGTTCTTCCTGGCGGCGTTCGGCTTCATCGCCCGCAGGTGCCGTCGCGGCGAGCGCGGCCAACTCCGGAGAAATGGCCACGAGCCGCGTGGACATGGAGAGCTCGCTCGCCATTTTCAGACATTGCTGGTGGTAATAGTCGAGCACCACGCCCGCTTGGCGCGAGGCGGCATAGCGCAGCACATCGCCGGTCACAAAGGGGTTGCCGTCGCGGTCGCCGCCGATCCAGCTGCCCACTTGAATGAAATTCGGCAGTTCAACCGGCGCGCCGAGTTTTTCGCTCAGGCGCGCTTCCAGGTCGAGATACAAGCGCGGCAGCTCGCGCAGGAAAGTACGGCGGAAATAGGTGATACCGTTTTCGATTTCATCGCGTACTGTCAGCTTGAAGCTGCGGATTTCGCGCGTCTGCCACAGGGTCAGGATTTCGCGGGCGAGGGCTTCGACGTTTTCCGCTTTTTCTTCGGGCGTCATGCGCGTGCGGTCGCGCTGCACCAGAATCTGGCTCACCGTGCGATCGGTATCGAGCATGGTCTTGCGTTTGACTTCGGTCGGGTGCGCGGTCAGTACCGGAGAAATCAGCGTCTCGCCCAGCATGGCCAGCACTTCGGCCGGCGCGATGCCGCGCTTTTCCAAGTCAATCAATACCGCTTCCAGACTGCCGGTTTGCGGACCCGAGCCCTGAATTTTGTGGATGCGACGCCGGCGGTTGTGGTGCATGTCCTCGGCGATATTGGACAGGTGCGAGAAATAACTGAAAGCGCGCACAAGGGCGATGGCCGAGTCCAAATCGAGCGAAGACAATTCCTTGGCCAGCGCGCAGGCCGATTCGGCATCGCCATCGCGCACATAACGAAAGCCCAGATCGCGAATGCGTGCAATCTGCGCCGCAGTCTCGGCGCCGGCTTGTTCGTGAATCGTGTCAGAAAGCAGGTTGGCCAGCAGATCCAGATCCTGTTTCAGCGGCAAATCTTTTTCGCTCAGCATTTCGTATGCAGCCATGGTGCTTTTTCCGTCTTCGCAGACCCTAAGGTCTGCCCTGAGAATGATGAATGCCTCATTCTAACAAGAACCGCGCCTCAACCAAGACGCTGTGATCGTGACAAATCCCGTTTTTTAGGGGGATTGCTCAAATTAAAAAGCCCCGTCGATGGGCGGGGCTTGTTGTGCTGACTTGGCTGTAAGATTAGCGACGTTTCTTGCCGGTGCTGCTGGCCGGAATGTGCTTCAACAGATAAGCCATTTGCGGGCGATCGGTGGTGAAGTTATTGGTCGGCTCGATGGTGAAGATGTACTCACCCCACCACGGACCGGCTGCCCACCAGGTCCAGCCAATCCACACATCGCTGTTGTTGTCGACATGGGTGAGCTGGTCGTCGATTGCGGCGTAGCAGTTGCTGTTGCGACCGCCGCCGAATTCACCGAGGAAACCGCGCTTCTTGTTGGCTTTGAGCCACTTGGTGAAGCCGGCCAGACGTTCCGAGCCGATGGTGGCGCTCACGCAGTTTTCGCTGGTGCCGGAGCTGTCGCCATCCAGGTACTGGTGTACTTCGAAGGCGTAGTTGTTGCCCGAATCGACAATCCCTAGCATGTTGGTGGCATTGCCGCTGCTTTCCCAGCTGTGCGCGCCAGACCAGCTATTTCCCGAAACCAGAATCAGGTTGGTCGCGCCGGTGGTGCGGATGGCCTTGATCGCCTCGTTGGCGGCATTGAGCCAAATCGTGCTGTCCATGTCGTGCGGTTCGTTCATCAGCGCAAAGATGACCTTGCTGTTGCCCTTGTAGCGCGTCGCCAGACGCGTCCACAGATCGGCAAAGTGGGCGATGGTCACGCCGCTGCCATTCACGCCAATGATGTTGTTGCCGTTGTAGCGGGCGTAGTTATGCGGATCGATCACCACATACGCGCCCTTGCCGGTGGCGTAGTTCACGAAGGTGTCGATATAACCCTGTTCAGCGCTATTGAATGCGCCGCCCAGCGTCGGTTGCAGACGTTCCCAGCTAAATGGCAGACGCAGGGTGTTCATGCCCTTGCCAACGAAATAATCGACTTCCTGGCTGGTCGGATAGGTGTAGGTCGAGCCATAGGTGCCAGGGAAAGTGCCGCCGCCCCATGGACCATTGGTGCCGAATTCGGCGACCGCCAGACTCACGCCGCGATAAACCAGACCGTTGCTGCTCACCGGCGTCGCGGTGGGCGCTTTCGTTGCAGTTGGCGCGGTGGTGGGCGTTACGGTCGGCGCTGTGGTCGCCGTTGGTTTTTGTGTGGATGTCGGGCTGGAAGTGGCTGTTACTGCGGGCTTGTTGGTGGCGGTCGGCGCGCTGGTAGCTGCAACCGTCGGCGATACAGTCGCCGCCGTCGTGGGTTTGCTGGTCGCCGTGGCCGCGCTGGTCGGAATTGTCGTTGCAGTGGGCGTACTGGCCAATTCGGTGGGCGTGGCTGATGCCGTAGTCGGCGTTGCCGTCGAGACCATCGTGGGCGTCGCAGCAAGCGGAGTGGCGGGCGGGCTGGTATTGCCTGGAATGGTGATCGTCACGCTTTCGCCGTCAGCGCCGCCGCCGCAGGCGGCCATAAACAGTGAAATAAGGGCTAAAGCCAGTGTCTTTTTCAATTGGAAAACTCCCGGGGGTAATGATTTTTCGCAATTGTTGCACCGGGAAGGGGGAGTGGCAATCCTGCCATTGAAAATAATAATTCAATGATTTTGTAATGATTTACCGGAAAGTCTTATTGTTTCCAATTGTATTGGTTAGCTATTTAAAATTATCGAGCCAGTTTGAATAAAGAGGGCGGCGCAAGAGGGCTTATTATTGCGGCCACCAAGCGGTGAGGAGCAGCGCAAGCAGGCTGGCGGCAATCACGCCCAAGAGCCAATTGCGCTTTTTTTGCTCCCAGACATGAGTCTGATAGGCAGCCATCAGCACCGGAACCGGGTCGCGTTGAGCCAGCTCGTTGAGCCGGCGCGGCAGTTCCGGCAAGAGCGCCGCCCATTGCGGCGCTTCACGCTTGAGGCGTTTGACCAGCCCGCGCCAGCCCAGCTGCTCGTTCATCCAGCGTTCCAGAAAGGGCTTGGCGGTTTGCCACAAATCGAGTTGCGGATCGAGCTGGCGACCGAGGCCTTCGATATTGAGCAGGGTTTTTTGCAACAGAACCAGCTGCGGCTGGACTTCCATATTGAAGCGGCGCGTCACTTCGAAAATTCGCATCAACGCCACGCCAAAAGAAATTTCCGCCAGCGGCTTATTGAAAAAAGGCTCGCAAACGGTGCGCATCGCTGCGGCAAATTCTTCGCGGTTGGTTCCGGCGGGCACCCAGCCCGATTCAATATGCGCTTCGGCCACGCGCTGGTAATCGCGGTTGAAAAAGGCCAGGAAATTGATCGCCAGATATTGTTTGTCCGATTCGGAGAGCGTGCCGACAATGCCGAAATCGAGCGCGATATAGCGATTGTCGGCGGCCACGAAAATATTGCCCGGATGCATGTCGGCGTGGAAGAAACCATCGCGGAACACCTGGGTAAAGAACACTTCCACGCCAAAGCGGCCGAGCTTGTGCAAGTCGATGCCGGCTTCGCGCAGGCGTTCGATCTGGCTCACCGGAATGCCTTCCATCCATTCCAGCGTCAGCACATCGCGCGCGGTGTAGTCGTAGAACACTTCGGGCACGATCAGCATGTCCGAATCGATGAAATTGCGCCGTAATTCGGAGGCGTTGCCGGCCTCGTACATCAGGTCGAGTTCGTTGTGCAGATGTTTGTCGAATTCAGCGACCACGGCGCGCGGGCGCAGGCGGCGGCCTTCGGCAAACAGGCTCTCGATCAATCTGGCCAGTGTGGCCAGCAGCGCCAGATCACTTTCGATCGTCGACTGAATGCCGGGGCGCAGCACTTTGACGGCAACGCGGCGGCCATTTTTGAGTTCGGCGTAATGCACTTGCGCGACCGAGGCCGAGGCGACCGGCTCGCGATCAAAACGCGCAAAGATCTCATCAACGGGCTGGCCCAGATTGCGCTCGATCACGGCGATGGCGGCTTCGGCGGAAAAAGGCGGCACTTGATCCTGCAATTTGGCCAGCTCGTCAGCGAGGTCGGCGGGCAAGAGATCGCGCCGGGTTGAGAGCAATTGGCCAAACTTGACAAAAATCGGCCCGAGGGATTCGAGCGCCAGACGCAGGCGTTCGCCGCGCGGGGCTGAGAGATCGCGCCAGAAAAAGCCCAGCGCAAAAATCCGGCGCAGGGTGCGCGTGCGGCGATGCCCCAGCAAAAACTCATCCAGCCCGAACGCGAGCACCACATACAGAATCTTGAAAAGGCGCAGCATCAGGATTTTTTCTCGAGTTGGTGCAAGCGCTGTTCCAGCGCAGCAAGCTTTTGTGCGGCTTCATTGACTTCGGCGCGCCAGCGCGCGACCTCTGCAGGATTGGCCAGCAGCGGGTCTTCATGGCGCCAGTAATCCAATAAATTGAGCGCCAGCCGACTGCCGATTGCGCCCGGAATGCCGCCTACCGTGCCGGCGAGCGAGGTTAAACGGTGCGTGGCAATGTCGGCAAGATGGCGCAGGATCATCAGAATTTGATGCCCTTATGCAGCGCGACGATGCCGGCGCTGAGGTTGTGGTAGTCCACGCGGCCAAAACCGGCTTCGAGCATCATGGTTTTCAGTGTTTCCTGATCCGGATGCATGCGGATCGATTCGGCCAGATACTGATAGGACTCGGCATCCTGGGCGACGAGCTTGCCCATGAAAGGCAAAAGCTTGAAGGAATACAGATCGTAAGCGGGTTTGAGCGGCTGCCAGACTTTGGAAAATTCCAGCACCAACAGCTTGCCGCCGGGCTTGAGTACACGGTGCATTTCTTTGAGCGCCGCGTCTTTGTGCGTCATGTTGCGTAGGCCAAAAGCCACGGAAACGATGTCGAAATAATTGTCCGGGAAGGGCAGTTTTTCGGCGTCGCACTGCGCCACCGGCAGGGCGAAACCGGCGTCGAGCAGACGATCGCGGCCGACACCGAGCATCGAACTATTGATGTCGGTGAGCCAGACCTGGCCCGAAGCGCCGACCTTCTTGGCAAAGGCGCGGGAAAGATCGCCCGTGCCGCCAGCGATGTCGAGCACGCGCTGGCCGGGTTTGGCGCCGCTGGTTTCGATGGTGAAGAACTTCCAGGCGCGATGCAGTCCGGCCGACATCAGGTCGTTCATTACATCGTATTTGCGCGCGACTGAATGAAAGACCTCAGCGACTTTCTGCGCTTTTTCGGATTCGGCGACGGTCTTGTAGCCAAAATGGGTTTGCTGATCGCTCATGGCTTATTCCCGTGCGGCGCCGGCGCTGGCCAGCCGGTTCAGATAATCTTGCCAGTTGGCCTCTTGCTTCTGACCCAGATCGTAGAAGTAATCCCAGGAATAAAGCCCGGAATTGTGGCCGTCGTCGAACACGAGGCGCACGGCATAGTTGCCGATCGGCTCGATTGCCGTGATCTGCACGTTTTTCTTGCCGGTTTGCAACACTTCCTGCCCCGATCCGTGGCCACGCACTTCGGCGGACGGGCTGAATACGCGCAGGTATTCGCAGCTGAACTCAAAGTGGCTGCCGTTATCGAAGGCCACGGTCAGCACGCGCGCAGCGCGGTTGAGGTTGATCTCGATCGGAGTAGGGATATTCGCAGAAAGACCGGCCATGATGGTGCTCGACAAAGACAGGCTGCAATCATAACGTGGTTTGGCTGGGTGGGGCAGGGCTGGGTCTTTTACCGCTTTGATGGGATGGCATTTTGAGCAGGCGTGAAGACTTCAGGCAAAGAACGCCGGTAAGAGGTCGGCATCGGATTGGCAAAACCGAAACGAAGCAGCATTTCGGGGTGGCGCCCATCCAGGCTCAGCGCCGCGGCCAGCTTGCGGCGGCTGGTGGCAACTTCGATGGGCTGATTGACGAAGGCCATTTTCAGGCCTAGCGCCGTCAGTTGCAGCGCAAGCCGCTGGGCGCAGCGGCCGGATGCAATCCACTGCCGCCAGTCGTGCCGCTCGGCATGCAGCAAAATCAATCCGCTTGCGCTTTGCAGTTGGCGGTGCAATACGCTGCGCGCGCTGTCTGCAGTATAAAAGCGCTCGAAAGCCAGCCTCCCCAACCAACTTGGCAGCGTCGGATTGCCGCTGCACGCCGAATACAGCCCGTCGCCGCTGGCGCGTGCTTCGGCTTCATTAAAGCGCAGCCAGTGCAGCAATTCTTTTTTGAGCGCCGCTTGCTCAAACTGACTATCGCTGGCTTCCAGAATCAGCGCTTCTACGGCATCGCGCTGCGCGCCTGTTTGCAAAATAAGGGCTTCTACCCCATCGCCGCGCGCGGTTTCGCGCAGCGTTTGCAGCCAGGCTTCGGGAATAGGGTGACGATCGTATTCGCAGCGCGTGCTCTGTCTGTGCGCGATGGCTCGACTCAAACCGCTTGCGGACTGGATTGCGCCTTCGCTCAGGCGAATGCAGATGCTGTGGTTTTCGGTCGAGATGGCTGGATTCAGCCCTTGGTCGGTCGCGGCGAGCATGATGTTTTCCGCCGCGCAGCCCAGGCTGACCCAGAGGTGATGATCCTGCGGGTCCAGCGCTGGGCAGCGCCGCGAAAAATCGGGCCGGATTTCTATTTCGTCTGCGCTGATCCGGAATTGCCAAGGTTGGGTGTTGTGGTTGCTGGCGGCGCGGCAGGCGAGTTGCGCCAGTCCGACTTCACGCCGCAGACGCGCAGGAATCGGGGGGAGCGCTGGCGTGGGCGTCAGGGCTTGGCAACCCGCCAGCACAGCCAGTCCGGCGGCCGAGATTTTGAAAAAGGCACGGCGATCGAGCGGGCTCATGGCGTGCCCTGTGGCAAGGCGCGGGCGAGGCTGCGCCCCAGAAGATGGATGGCGCTGACAATCTGTTGTCGACCCGCGTCGTCTTGCAATGCAAGTCCGCCGTATTGTTCGACCGAACGGCCGCGCAGCAGCAGGTACTGCATGCCGGCGACCACCAGATTGGCCAGCGTTACCGCCTCGGCCGGGGGCATGTTGTCTTGCTCTGCCGAGTGGAGCGCGGCCTGGATCAGTTCCTGACTCCAGCTTTCGCGCACTTGCGCCAACGCATCGGTCAGCGGATTGCGCTGAACCAGCTCCCAAGCCATGACGGTTAGCGTTTGCGGGCGCTGGCGCAACGCTTCGTAAATAGCCAGTAAAATTGCGGGCAGTCGATCTTCGGCCGGCAGTCTCAGTACGGCGCGATCCTCGCCCAGGATTTCCGCAACCGGCGGCCAGAACTGGCTGCTTGCGCCATAGGCTTGCAAGAGTCCAGGCATGCCGCCGAAGTATCGGTAAATCAGCACCTTGTCGGCTTTGGCTTCGCGTGAAACTGCGTTCACGCCGCAACGCTCAAAACCGTCGCGCGCCAGAACCTGGCCGAGCGCCTCAATCAGTTTTTGTTCGGTTTTGCAGCGATCACGCAGGCTGGTCGGCGTTGGCATTCTTGTCCTCCAGAAGTTGCGCAAACATCGCGGCTGCATTTTTCAGCACGGTTTTAGCGTGCGCGTAACGCGAAAAATAGCCGCGCAAATCTGTCCACGCCGCAGGGCGGGCGAGCGAGAGGCTGGCCACTTTGCGCTCGTTGTCGTACGCCTCGATCAGCACCGCCGCGCCGCCGCGCTCCACCGGCACGAAGATCAGGATCGCCGCCAGCGTATTGAGCGCTGGCGAAACCGGCGCAGCCTCGATGATCCGAGCTTGAATGCGCAAGGTCGGTCCGGCGTGGCTCGCATGGCTTGAGAGGTTTTCCTGCAAGGCATCGCGCAAGGTCGCGCACAACGCTTGCCGTTCGCTCTGATCGATATCCTGCGCGTCATCCCACGCGATCTCGCCAATTTCGGCCGCACGCCAGGAAGTGAAGGCAGGTGCGCGCAATCCCGTGGCTTCGGCCAGCTTCACTGCTTGTAACCCTGTTTCTCGGGACTGCGCGGGCGTACTGCGCAGGCTGACGCATCCAGTCAGTACCACAATCGCAAGCAGAACCATCAGTCGGCATTTTGCGGTTTTCATAAAACACCCCGTTGTCACTATGTGGTGACAAGTTATGTCACTAATCGGTGACATGCAAGAGGCGCTGCTGTGCTCAAATGCTTGCCGGGTAGATGAATGAGGCGGATGAGCTCGCTGTTTGGGGTGGGCTGGATGGCGCTTTGCAAAACTTGTCATATTTCCGTCATCTAACGGCCGTATTCTCGCAATAATCTCTCATGCCCCAGACCCGAGGTCCGCCATGCCCGCGAATATCCTGCTTGTTGAAGACGAGCCCGCGATTCAGGAACTGATTGCTTTCAATCTCAACCAGGCCGGCCACCACGTGATGTGCGCCGATTCGGTTGAAGCTGCGCAGAATCTGGTGCGCAACGCCTTGCCGGATCTGATTTTGCTTGATTGGATGTTGCCGGGGATGTCCGGCATCGAATACGCCAAGCGCCTGCGCGGCGACGAGCGCACCCGCGAAATCCCGCTGATTATGCTGACCGCGCGCTCGGACGAGCAGGACAAGGTCGCGGGGCTGGAGACTGGCGCTGACGATTACATCACCAAGCCGTTCAGCCCGCGTGAATTACAGGCGCGCATCAAGGCCGTGTTGCGCCGGCGCACGCCCGAAGCCACCGACGATCCCGTCGAAGTGCAGGGTCTGCGCCACGATCCGGGCACGCACCGCGTCTGGGCGCATGGCAAGGCGCTTGATCTGGGGCCGACCGAATTCCGCCTGCTGCATTTCTTCATGACTCATGCCGAACGCGTGCATTCGCGCACGCAGTTGCTCGATCAGGTCTGGGGCGATCATGTCTTTGTGGAAGAACGTACGGTCGACGTGCACATCCGCCGCCTGCGTTCGGCACTGG
>CAXYUI010000024.1:0-13046 GCA_964291975.1 uncultured Formivibrio sp.
CACGCGGCGAGGTGCTCGTCAACGGCGTCTGGCTCAGCGAAGGCGGCCTCTTCCCGACCGAGCGCAGGCCGGTCCGCGATCTGCCCGTTTTTGCCGATGACGCCGTCGCGCAGGCGCAAGGGCGTCTCGCGGGCGTGGCCGTGCAAGCCCTGCCTGCCAGCGCAGCGCTGCTGGAAAACGACGCGCATCTGCTGCTCGATGCCTTGCAACATCACGCCCGTATGGGCGACGCCTATCACTGGCGCGAGAGCTGGCTGGCGCTTGAGGCCAACTGGTTCGCCCCTTTGCTGCAACGCTATCGCGCCGGCGAAATCACCATGCTGGAAATCGCCTTCCCTGATCTCAAGCTCATCGCCACCCTGCCGCGCGGCCGCGCCTGGCAATGCTGGCGGCGAGCGCGCCTGCCCTGGAGTCTTGCCCGATGATCGCCATCCGCTCGCGCACCGTCCCCGCCGATCTGGAAAACGAACTGCGCCAGAATGGTTTTTCCGCACTCGAAGCCCGGCTTTACGCCGCGCGCGGCATTGCCTCAGCAGCCGAGCTCGAACACGAACTCACGCGACTCCTGCCCTTCCATCAGCTCAAAAACATCGACGGCGTTGCCCAGCGATTGGCTGATGCGATTGCGGCACGCGAGCGGATTCTGGTTGTCGGCGATTACGATGCCGACGGCGCGACGGCAACGACGCTCGCCATGAAGGGCCTCGCGGCCATGGGCGCGATCATCGACTTCATCGTGCCCAACCGCTTTGAGTACGGTTACGGCTTGACGCCGGAGATTGTCGATCTTGCTGCCACGCGCTCGCCGCAACTGATCCTGACCGTGGACAACGGCATCGCCAGCCATGCCGGCGTCGAGCGCGCCCGCGAGCTGGGCATCGAAGTCGTCATCACCGACCACCACCTGCCCGGCGACACGATTCCGGACGCGCTGATCGTCAATCCGAACCAGCCCGGCTGCCCTTTCCCGAGCAAGAATCTCGCTGGCGTCGGCGTGATGTTTTATGTGCTGATGGCGCTGCGCGCCGAGCTGCGCCAGCGCAATGCCTTTGCCAGCCAGCACGAACCCAATCTCGCGCAATGGCTTGACATCGTCGCGCTCGGCACCGTGGCCGACGTGGTTCGGCTCGACAACAACAACCGCATCCTCGTCGAACAAGGGCTCAAGCGCATCCGCGCCGGTAAGGCTTGCGCCGGCATCATGGCCATTTTCAACGCGGCGGGGCGTTCGTGGTCGCGCGCGGGCTGCTTCGATCTGGGCTTTACCATCGGGCCGCGCCTCAATGCTGCCGGCCGGCTTGATGACATGAGTCTGGGCATTGCCTGCCTCTTGGCCAGCTCCGAAGCCGCCGCCATGCCGATTGCGCGTGAGCTGGATCAAATGAACCGCGCGCGCCGCGAAATTGAAGCGGGCATGCGCGAAGAAGCCGAAGCGATCCTCGCAGGCATCGCGGTCGATTCGACTTGGAGCATCAGCCTGTATCGCGACGACTGGCATCAAGGCGTGGTCGGCATCGTCGCCAGCCGCGTCAAAGACAAACTGCATCGCCCGACCATCGTGTTTGCCGAAGGCGGCGAAGACATCATCAAAGGTTCCGGGCGCTCGATCCCGGGCCTGCATCTGCGCGATGCGCTCGATCTGGTTTCCAAACGTCATCCCGATCTGATCGTGCGCTTTGGCGGCCATGCAGCCGCTGCCGGTCTGACCCTGAAAAAAGTGGATTTTTCGCGCTTTTCCGCCGCGTTCGAGGCCGTGTGCCGCGAACTAATGACGGAAAGCGAGTTACATCGCGTGATCGAAACCGACGGCGAGCTGCCCGCCGACGCGTTTGCACTCGAAGTCGCCGAAAAGCTCGAACGTCAGGTTTGGGGACAGGGCTTTCCGCCGCCACTGTTTCAGGGCGAATTCCGCGTCGTCGAGCAGCGCATCGTCGGCGAACGCCATCTGCGCCTGAAGCTCGCCAATCCGCACGGTCAGGTGCTCGAAGCCATGCGCTTCCAGCACGCCGACCCGCTGCCGCAGCGCATCGCCGCTGTCTACAAAATCGGCATCAACGAGTTCCGTGGCGAGCGCGTGCTGCAATTGCAAATCGAGCATTGCGAGCATGCCTGAGCGCGCCGATCATCACTTTGCATCAATACCCGATTAATTTAATCGGGTAATATGCGCTTTTGACTTCGAGTACCGCCATGGCCGACTTTTTCAAACAACCCGCCGCCACATTTGATGACCCAATTGAGCTTTTGATGGCCTGCCACGGTCGCGTGCGCCACTTTGCCGATCTGACCCTCAAACTCGCCCAATACCTGCCCGAACACGGCGCTGACCAAGAGGCACAGCAGGCTGCGAGCAACATCCTGCGCTACTTCGATGTCGCCGCGCCCCTGCATCATGAAGACGAGGATGACGATCTGTTTCCGCTGCTCGCCGCTGCGGGTGATGAAGACCTGCGGGCGCTGATCGCGGCGACCACCGCAGAGCACACGACGCTCGGCGCGCTCTGGCAAGCAGTGCGCGCGCGCCTCGCCCTGATCGCCGCCGGAACGCAGGCCGAGCTGCCCCTCGATCTTGCCGCTGAATTTGCCCAGCGCTACCCGGAACACGCTGACCGCGAAGACCGCGAAATCTACCCGCGCGCTTTTGATCTGCTCTTGCCCGAGACCCTGGCTGAACTGGGCCGGAAAATGGCCGCGCGGCGCGGGGTGTCGCCTTGATCTGACGCATTTGGTTTTTTGAGAAAACCAATTTTGACAGACGCGGGCATGATCCTTAGTCTGCGGCCATCGCATTCAGGAAGCCGCCATGCCCAGCCCAAGCCCATCGAAGATTCTGCTGGTCGCGCTCTGGCTCAGTTTAAGCGCCTGCGCGCTGTCCACTTCCAAAGGAAAAACCATGACTTCTCACGCTGAGCACTGGGCGCGCGGCATGGAAAACCAGCGCAAAGCCGATCTGGGCAACGGCTTTTATCTGAATCCGATCATTTCAGGCGACCATGCTGATCCGAGCGTTGTGAAAGTCGGCGCTGACTATTACATGACGCACTCGTCTTTCGACGCCACGCCCGGCCTGATGATCTGGCACTCGAAAGATTTGGTGAACTGGCAGCCGCTCGGCCCCGCGCTCACCACCCAAATCGATTCGGTCTGGGCGCCGGAACCCACCCACTATCAGGGCAAGTTCTACCTTTATTACGCCACCAACAAAATCGTCGACGAAAAAGGCACGAAGCAGAAATACCTCTATGTGCAGACGGCTGATCGCATTGAGGGCCCGTGGAGCGAACCCGTCGATACAGGACTGGAAAACCCGCACAGCGATCCTGGCCACATCGTCGGCGAAGATGGCAAACGCTACATCTTTATGTCAGGCGGCATGCGGGTGCAGCTCTCTGATGACGGCCTCAAAGCGGTCGGCAAAATAGAGAAGGTCTACGACGGCTGGCAATACCCGCAAGAATGGGACGTGGAAAGCTTCTCGCAGGAAGGCCCGAAAATGCTGCGCCATGGCGATTATTTCTACATGGTGCTGGCCGAAGGCGGCACGGCTGGCCCGGCAACGGGTCATATGGTGATTGTGGCGCGTGCCAAATCGATCAACGGCCCGTGGGAGAACGCGCTGAACAACCCGATCGTGCGCACGCAAAGCCCGAATGAAAAATGGTGGTCGCGCGGCCACGCCACGCCGGTCGAAGGCCCGGACGGCCAGTGGTACATGATGTACCACGGCTATGAAAACGGCTTCATGACCCTCGGTCGCCAGACCCTGATGGAACCGATAAGCTGGACTACGGACGGCTGGATCAAGTCGGCCGGTTTTGACGTCGGCCAGCCGATCCCGATGCCGAAGGGTGGGCAAGCCCTGCCCCACGGCATGGCCTTCTCCGACAGCTTTACACCAGAACGCTTTGGCACGCGCTGGAACTTCTACAAAGCGGGCAAGAACGAAAGCGAGCGGGTTCGCCTGGAAAACGGCGCGCTGATCCTTAAAGCCAAGGGCCAGTCGCCCAAAGATTCCTCGCCGCTCAACATGATCCCGGGCGATCTTGCCTATGAAGTCGAAGTCGAGATGGAAATCGGCCCCAAGGCACAGGCGGGTCTCTTGCTCTTTTACAACAAGGGTTTGTATGCGGGGCTGGGCATCCATGAAAAAGGCGCGGTGATGCACCGCTACGGGCTGGAGCGCAACGGCGCAAAACCCGCACATCTGACTGGAAATCGCGTTTTTATCCGCCTGAAAAACGACCGCCACGTGGTAACCATCCACACCAGCGCTGACGGTCAGAAGTGGGTGAAATATCCGACCCAGATGGAAGTCTCCGGCTACCACCACAATGTGGCTTACGACTTTCTCAGCCTGCGCCCGGCCATTTATGCCGCGGGCGAAGGCGAAGTGCGCTTCAGTCACTTCAAGTACCGCGCCCTGCCCTGATTCTGTACCGGTAAGGCCACACAAGCCTGCCATTCAGACTGACCATCGTTGGGTGGGCTGAAGTGCCGGGGTATGATGCGACCATTTTCACCACGGCGCATTTTTACAATGGCAATTACCGGCGACCAGAGTTTCCTCAAACAAATCAACCGCATCGCCATGATCCGGCTGGTACGTGCGCAGGCCGGACTTTCGCGCGCCGACATTGCTAAGCAAACCGGCTTGACCAAGTCGACCGTGAGCCTTTTGGTGCAAGAGCTCATCGATGAAGGCTGGCTGTGCGAAGAAGCGATCCAGGTCACAGGGCTGGTTGGCCGCCGCCCCACGCCGCTGGCACTCGATGCGGATCGGCTCGCACTGGTGGGCGTCGATGTCGGTTGTGATTTTCTCAATGTGCTCGTCAGCAACCTCAAGGGCGAGATTCTGTACCGGCAGATGCAGCCCTTTTCCGAAAAGGCGATTGATGCCCGGCTCGACGCGCTTTTGCCCATGATCCACGCCGCGCTTGATGCGCACCCGGATCGCCGCATTCTGGGCATCGGCTTTGGCATCCACGGCATTCTCAGCGCCGACGCGCGCCATCTGATTCACGCGCCCAATCTAGGCTGGACGGATCTCGATATTCAGACCCTGATCGGAGAAAAACTCGCCGCCGCCGGCATTGCCCTGCCCTTTTATCCGATGAATGAATCTAACGGCGGCGCGCTGGCGGAATCGGTTTTCGTGCAGCATCCGGCGCATCATTCCCTCGTTTACCTGAGCATGGGGGTGGGGCTGGGCGCGGGCATCGTGCTGGATGATCGCCTGTATTGTGGTCATGACGGCTATGCCGGCGAGATCGGCCACACCATCATGCAGGTCGATGGCCCACTATGCGGCTGCGGCCGCAGGGGCTGCGCGGAGACGTTTATCTCGCAAGCGGGATTGAGCCGCCTGCTCGGAGCGCAAGAAATTCTGTCGATTCAAGAGCTACAACATCGCTTGCAGCAAGGAGAAGAGCAGACCGCGCAAGCCATAGAGCAAGCAGGCAGGATGCTGGGCGTGCTGTTGCAAAATATCGCCAACAGCATCAATCCAGAAGAAATTGTGCTCGGCGGGCCACTGACTGAATTGGGCGATTCGCTGATTGTCCCCGCACTGACCACCTTTACCGCGAACAAAGGACGGTTCGATTCCCGCGTTACGGTAATCCGGCGCAGCTTATCGGGCTTGGATGCCTGTGCGCTCGGGGCGGCAGCTGGGGTATTCGAGGAAATGCTACGACCGGGCGAGATGGCGTAATTTAGCGCCGCAAAATATGTTCGTGAATCCGATCAAGCGCAACAACGTCGCTTGCGCCACCGAGGCGAATTCCTTCATGCGGCATGCCAAACACCACGCAACTGGCTTCATCTTGCGCATTTGTTTTGACGCCGCAGCCTCGCATGTCGTCCAATCCCAGTGCGCCATCATCGCCCATACCAGTCATTAAAACACCCAGCGCATTGCCGCCCGCTGCATGCGCAGCGGAACGAAACAAGATGTCCACCGAAGGACGATGCCGCGTAATTAAAGGGCCATCAAGCAATTCAACGTGATACTGGTTGCCGCTGCGCTTGAGCAGCATATGCCGCCCGCCCGGCGCAATCAGTGCGCGCCCCGCCTGCACCCGATCTCCGTGTTGAGCCTCTCGCACTTCAATTTTGCAAACCGAATCAAGCCGGCGCGCAAAAGCAGAGGTAAAGCGCTCAGGCATGTGCTGAACAATCACGATGGCCGGACTATTAAGCGGCAATTTGACCAGTACATCTTCAATAGCCTGAGTGCCTCCCGTGGACGCCCCCATCACCACCACACGCTCGGTGGGTACATGCCGTTCACGACCTGCTTGCGGCGGAGGGAGCAAGGAATCCGGGCTCACTTTGCCAGCGCCGCGCCGTTCATTCATCACCTGCAGCATTTCACATTCCGAGGTAACCGGCTGCTTGGCCGCCTTACGCAGTGCCCGCGCCAATAGCGGCCCGTCGACTTGTCCAGCCAGAATTGGCACGATCCCACTCATGCCCGCAGCCAGCGCCTCGATCGCCAACGTTGAATCGATTCTGCCGCGCTCGCCACAACCTAATACCGGGGTGCGGGACAGTAATTTACGCAAGAACTCAATGAGATCCGGCTTAGCGCCATTGAGGTCGTACACGATAACGGCTGGCGGATCCAGGCGAATGCGTTCCAGGGCAAACAAAGGCTCAGCCCCCATCACACTGACCTGTAAATCGCGATCCACCGCCAGCGCCTGCTGAACTAACTGCCGATTCACCGCCGAATCACCTAGCACCAGCACCTTGATTGCCATACCCCCTCCGTCGATTCACCGCGCCCGTCCTGCGTTTTTGGCAGTCAGCGACGCAATGCGCAAGCGCAAGCCTGAGTTCAGCCAGATAGGACGTAAAAAAACCGCACAAATGCTTTGTGCGGTTTCCTTTGCGAATGAAGGATCACTCAGCCGCGCTTGTCATGCTCGATCAGGGCGTAAGCCGAATGGTTGTGAATCGATTCAAAGTTTTCCGACTCAACCGTATAAGCCACGATGCGCGCATCAGCATTCAAGCGCGCCGCTACATCACGCACCATGTCTTCAACAAACTTCGGATTGTCGTAAGCGCGCTCGGTCACAAACTTTTCATCCGGACGCTTGAGCAGGCCAAAGAGCTCGCAGGACGCTTCTTTTTCCACCAGATCGACGATTTCCTCGATCCAGATATGCGCACCCAGCGTAGCGGTCACGGTCACATGCGAGCGCTGATTGTGCGCGCCATATTCGGAAATCTTCTTGGAGCACGGGCACAGGCTGGTAACCGGCACCAGCACCTTCAGACGTAACTCGAATTGGCCATGCTTGATCTCGCCGATCAGGGTCACATCGTAATCCATCAGACTTTGCACGCCGGACACCGGCGCGGTCTTGTTGATGAAATACGGGAATTTCATTTCCAGATAGCCGGATTCAGCTTCAAGGCGCTGACACATTTCGCGCAGAATGCCTTCAAACGATTGCACCGAAATCGCTCGTTCATGGCTATTGAGGATCTCGACAAAGCGCGACATGTGCGTGCCCTTGAAGTGCTGGGGCAAGAATACATACATGTCAAAGCCAGCAATCGTGTACTGCTCACCTTCTGCCCGATCCGCGACGCGAACGGGATGACGAATGGATTTGATCCCTACCTTGTTGATCGCAATATTTCGCAGGTCGGGTGAATTTTGTACGTCGGCAATGGCTTGGGCCATGGCTGCACTCCTGTGGTCAAGTCTTGGCAATTATACGCACACCCAATACCCGAGTAAACTAATCAGGAATTATTACCGGGAAAAACCGCTCATTAATTGCCCGATAAAGTGAGCCACGGTGGTAATCAAGCTTTCCAGATGTGGGACAAGGTAAGGCAACATCATGTAGAGCGCGGCAAAACCGATCCCCAGCGTAATCGGGAAACCAACGGCGAATACGTTCAGCTGCGGTGCGGCACGTGTCATCACCCCGATCGCCAGATTGGTAATCAACAAAGCGCCAAGCACCGGCAGCGAAATCATCACCCCCGCCCGGAAGATGATCGAACCGAACTCTGCGACCATGCGAAATCCCTGCGCGCCCGGCAGGCCGGTCTGGATCGGCAGTTGAGCATAGCTGTCAAATAGCGCCTGCAGCATGATCAAGTGCCCGTTGAAAGACAGATAAACCAGCAAAGTAAACACGCTGAAAAACTGCGCAATAATCGGCACATTGGTCGAGTGCTGAGGATCGTAGAAGGTGGCAAAACCCAGCCCCATTTGCAAACCAGCCAGATGCCCAGCCATTTCCATGCAGCTGAACATGATGCGCACAACAAACCCCATCGCCAGGCCAATCGCCAGCTCACGAGCGACAATCAAAAAACCGGCGGCAGAAGACAGGGGAACAGCCGGCAAAGGTTGCAGATTAGGAGCAATCAGCAACACCAGAAAAATGGACAAGCCGATACGGACTCGCGCCGGAATGGAACGGCTTGAGTAGAAAGGATCGGTCAGCATCAATCCCAGCAGGCGCAAATAAGGCCACCAGAAAAGCGCTAACCAAGAACCAATCTGGGCTTGGGTAATCGTCAACACGGCTTAGCCGATAGCGCCGGGAATGCTTTGATAGAGCCGAATGGTGAAATCCATGATGGTTTCCAACATCCACGGCCCGGCCAGCACCAACACCAAAAAAGCCACCAACATCTTCGGGATGAAGGTCAAGGTGGCCTCGTTGATCTGGGTCGCAGCTTGAAAGATGCTCACAATCAACCCGGTCACCAGCATGGCCAAGAGCAGTGGGCCTCCCAATAAGAGGGTCACTTCCAGCGAGCGCTGCATCGTATGGATAACGGATTCGGGCGTCATGTGTAAAAGCTCTGGATCAAAGAACCCATCAATAAGGTCCAGCCATCAACCAGGACGAATAGCATCAATTTGAACGGCAAAGAAATTACCACCGGAGACACCATCATCATCCCCATCGCCATCAAGACTGTTGCCACAACCAGATCGATAATCAGGAACGGAATCATCACCAAAAACCCAATCTGGAATGCAGTCTTCAGCTCACTAGTGACATAAGCGGGCACCAATACTTTCAGACTGACGTCTTCAGGACCCGCTGGCTTGGCCGAGCCCGACGCCTCAATAAAGAATGCGAGGTCTTTCTGCCGGGTCTGCCGCATCATGAACTCTTTGAGCGGCACTGCACCTTTGTCGAGCGCTTCATTAAAACTGATTTTCTGCTCGGAATACGGCTGGTAGGCCTGGGTGTAGACCTTGTCGAGCACCGGCGTCATCACAAACAGCGTCAGGAACAGCGAGAGTCCGACAATCACCTGATTGGGCGGCGCTTGCATGGTGCCGATCGCCTGCCGCATCAGTGACAACACGATCACAATGCGGGTGAAGGAGGTCATCATCAACAGAACGGCCGGCAGGAAGCTCAGCGACGTCAGGAACAACAGGGTTTGAATCGAAAGGGAATAGGACGTGCCACCCGCTGCCGGCGTGGCTGTCATCAATGGGAGAGTGCCATCGGCCGCGCCGGCCAGTGCGGGGAGCAATAGTGCCAGCCAGATCAAGCCGCGCTTCATGCGACATCCTTCCGTTCAGCGCCGATTTTTTTTTGCAAAGCCTTGTGCAACCAATCCGCAAAGGGTGGGGGCGCAGTGGGCGGCAGATCATCAGGCCGCGGCAAGGTGTGCAACACGTTGATATTTTGCGCGGTAACACCCAAAACCAGCCAGGTATCACGCACTTCCACAATCACCACACGTTCGCGATTGCCGACCATCGTGCCCGATACGACGCGCAATTGCCCGCCCGCCACACCCGACAACAGAGAAAGACGCCGCATTAGCCAAGCAGACCCAACGATCAGCGCCAATACCAGCATCAAGGCCAGCCCGGCCTGCAAAGAATGGGACACAAGAGAGGGTTGCGACGCGGCCGTGCTTGCAGCCCAAAGCGGAAAAGCGAGGCTCCAGAATCCGGCCCCGCGACAAAGCAGACGTTTCATCGTTTTACTTGTGTAGACGGCGGATACGTTCCGCCGGGGTGATGATGTCGGTCAGACGGATACCGAACTTTTCGTTCACGACCACCACTTCGCCTTGCGCGATGAGGCAACCGTTGACCAAGACATCCATCGGCTCGCCAGCCAGACCATCGAGTTCAACAACCGAACCTTGTGCCAGCTGCAGCAAGCTGCGAATTGCAATTTTTGTTCGACCAAGTTCAACCGTCAGGGTCACCGGAATATCGAGCACCATGTCGATATTGCCAGGTACGGATGCCGCAGCGGGTGTCGTATCGAACTGCTGAAAAATATTAGCGGGATGGACATCCGACGCAGAATTTGCAGCAGCCGCAGCATCGACCGCCTCTTGCTCGGCCATAGCCGCAGCCCAGTCATCCATTACGGCTTCCTGCGCTTCGTTGTTATTTTCATCAGCCATCAGCGTCTCCCGGATTTCCTTCATCGTGCATGCCCAGCATGCCGCTCGATCTCAGGACTTTTTCCACCTTCAGCGCATACTGGCTGTGCAGGATACCATATTTGCATTCCAGTACCGGCACGCCATCCACCTCAGCCGTCAGCACTTCCGGGATGTCCATCGGGATCACATCCCCGACTTTCAAATTGAGAATATCCCCCAAAGGAACTTGGGTTTGCGCCAGATGCGCCACCAAATCCACATCGGCGTGTTGTACTTGTTTTTTGAGTAGATTCAGCCAGCGGTTATCTGCCTCAATCCGATCGGCTTGCATCGAGCTATAGAGCAGATCCCGGATTGGCTCAATCATGGAGTACGGCAGGCAAACGTGAAAATCTCCGCCTCCCGCGCCCAATTCAATCTTAAAGGTGTAAGCCACCACAACTTCGGTGGGGGTGGCGATATTGGCAAATTGCGTATTCATTTCTGAACGCACATAAGCAAATTCGCACTCAAATACCGGCTTCCAGGCTTTCTGGTATTCCTCGAAGACCACTTCCAGCAGACGTTGAATAATACGCTGCTCGGTCGGGGTGAAATCCCGACCTTCCACACGAACATGGTAGCGACCATCTGAGCCAAACAGATTATCCACCACCAAAAATACGAAGTCCGGATCAAAAATAAACAAGCCCGTACCGCGCAGGGGCTTCATATGAATCAGATTCAGATTGGTCGGCACGACCAGATTACGGATGAATTCACTGTATTTCTGTACACGCACCGGCCCTACCGAAATTTCAGCATTGCGGCGCATGAAATTGAACAGCGCAATCCGCAAATTGCGGGCAAAGCGCTCATTGAGGATTTCCAGCGTCGGCATCCGGCCACGAACGATGCGTTCCTGCCGGCCGATGTCGTACGGACGCACCGCCGAGGCGTCAAATTCTTCATCAGAAGAATCCTCCTCGCCGGTCACCCCGCGCAATAGCGCGTCGACCTCTTCCTGAGACAGAATATCGTCGGCCATAATCCCTTTTCCGGATGCCCTATTGAATAACTTATCGGCTTACGCCACGATAAATGAAGTGAAATTGACAGACAGTACGCCTTCGTTCTTGCCGTCAGCCTCCAGAATCTTATTCAGCACATCTTTGATTTCCACGCCTAGCTTTTCTTGGCTATCAGGCTGCTTCACTTCTTCCGGGGTTTTTGAGCGCAATAACTGGATGACCGCGCTTTGCAATTTGGGCTGATAAAGCTTGAGTTTGGCTTTTTCAGCCTCTGTGGACAATTCCACAGTCAGATCAACCTGCATTTTCTCGTCCGTTTCCAAGCTATTCAGATTGACCGTAAACATGCCCAGCTTTTCAAATACCGGAGGAGCCGCGTGTTCATCTTTTTTGGCTTTCTTTTCCGTCTTGTTTGTCTCAACCTGCTCGACAGGCGCTTCATCGGACGGCGAGCCACGCAAGAACATAAAAGCCAGAACCCCGACCAGCAACAGAACCACCAGCAAAATGACGCCCAAGATAATCAGCATCAAGCCTTTTTTGGATTTAGGCGCAGTTTCTTGTTTGGCTTCGGACACGTTGTTCTCCTTAAATCCATCGCAGCGCGCCCAAAGCGTGGGCGCAAAAAACCCAGCCTGACTAGGACACCAAGCTGGGTTATAAAGCAAAATCTTATTTAAAACAACCGATAAGCCGCAATTGATGAGGTAAAACCTTGAAATGCAACAACCTCAGACATAGAGGCTAACCCCACTGCGCGCCACGGGCACACGAATACTACCCAAATCGAGCATAACAGGCTCGTGAATGCCCTCTTCCCGCGCTGCTGATGTCGCACCACGCTGCTTTTGCGCATCCTGCTGCTGATAAGCCTGCTGGAACTGCTGTTGATTCAGTGAGTCAGACGCCACTTGCACATCGGTCAGCACGATCCCTTGATCCGCCAACAAGGCGGTCAATCGTGGCGTTGCCGCAGCCAGCGCCTCACGCACGGCCGCATGCTGA
Source organism: uncultured Formivibrio sp. (assembly GCA_964291975.1). Lineage (GTDB taxonomy): Bacteria > Pseudomonadota > Gammaproteobacteria > Burkholderiales > Chitinibacteraceae > CAXYUI01. Next base: position 12,420 of record CAXYUI010000024.1, read on the forward strand.
GAAGTAAACACGATACTGGCTTGCTCTGACCCCAGAGACAATCGGACTTCCATCGGGCCCAAATTGGGCGGATTCAGCTGCATTTCCAAGCGCTGCTCCTGGCGCCCCAGCATCATGCTGACTCGCTGCGCCACCACCTCCCCCCAGCGCCCCTCTCCAACAGGTTCAGCCACCACATGCCGAGTCGAGCTGACCGAGGCCTGCGGAATACTCACTTCGCTGACACGGGGTTCTTTCGGCGGCACAGCCAGGGTCGACTGGAACACTTCATTAAAATCGGACTCCAGCAATACGTCTTCCGATGGCGCCAAACCGGCCGGCAATTGGGCAGAACTTGCCGACACATCGGCAAGCCGGGGCAAAATTTTGCCGCTCGCCAGCGACATCTCGGCTTCCGGCGTCATCGGCGACAGAGCAGGATGATGAGTTTGCGCATCCCCCGCCAGCAAAGCGGGCAAGGGATTGTCTTTCGTAAGCAAGTCGGCAGTCGGCGCATCTTCAAGTGGCGCAGACTCAGGTGGTACGACAATCGGAGCAGACTGTGCCGCCAGCGCTTGCAACGAGAGCAAAAGAGGATCGGCCTCAGCGGCCATCCCGCTCAAAGGCACAGTGGGCGATTCTGCACCC
>CAXYUI010000025.1:0-12970 GCA_964291975.1 uncultured Formivibrio sp.
CTGCCCGAAGTGCTGATCCGCTACGAGCTTGATCCGGGCGGGATTTCGTTGGGCAAACGCAAAAAGCAGTTGAAATCGCGGCTCAAGTTGCAGTGGCGCCACCGCGCCTGGCTCGGCGTGGCGCGCACGCTGGCGCTGCTGGCCTTGCCGTATGGGCTGGTGTTCCGGCTGAAATCTGTACTGCGCGGCGGAGCAGCGTGATGGCGCGCATTGTTCATGTCGTCGAATCTTTTGGCGCGGGCACGCTCTCCATGGTGTCGGCGCTGGCCAACCGGCAGGCGCAGAATGGCCACGCCGTGTTCGTGCTGCATTCGGTGCGCGAAGAAACGCCAGCCAACTGGCGTGATCTTTTCGCGGCCGAGATCGAATTCGTGCAGTTGCCGATGATCCGCGCGATCAAGCCAGCGGCGGACTTCAAGGCCGGCCGCTTGCTGTACCGGGAGCTCAAACGCATCGGGCCCGATGTCGTGCATCTGCATTCATCCAAGGCCGGCGCCTTGGGGCGCCTTGTCAGCCTGATCTATCCGGCGCCGCGCTGGTTCTTTTCGCCGCATGGGCTCTCTTTTTTGCAGAAGGCCGAAGGTCGGCTCAAGAACACGGTTTTTCTGCTGATCGAAAAACTGCTCGCGCAGATTCCGGTGACTTTTATCGCCTGTTCGCCGTCCGAGGGCGAGCAGATCAGGCAGAATCTCACCCGCCGTGTGATCGTGGTGAAGAACGCGGTCGATCTGGCTGCCATTCCGGCTGCGCCCGGCAATGAAGGTGTGGTGCGCATCGGTACGGTCGGGCGCGTGGCGCTGGCGCGCAATCCTGAACTCTTTGCCGAAGTTGCTGCGCGTCTCAAAGCGCCGGGCGTCGAATTCGTCTGGATTGGCGGCGGCGATGAATCGGGCGAGACTGCGCTGAACAATGCGGGCGTGCAAACGAGCGGCTGGATCGATCGCGCCGAGGCGCTGCGCCGACTCGCGACGCTCGATATCTACATCCAGACTTCGCGCTGGGAAGGCCTGCCAGTCGCGGTGATCGAGGCGATGGCTGCGGGGCTGCCGGTGGTGGCGACCAATGTCGTCGGCAACCGCGATCTGGTGCGCAACGGCGAAAACGGCTGGCTGGTGGACGACGCGGATGGCTTTGTCGAGAAGCTCAAACCGCTGATCGACAGCGCTGCGCTGCGCCGTGAGCTCGGTGATAAAGCGCGTGAGTTCGCGCGGGCAAACTATTCGCTCGACCGCATGATGGGCGAGATGGACAAGGTTTATGGCATCGCGGCGCGCTGAGTCGTTCCGCTTTTCTGGAGTTTTTTCATGGTGATTCAACAAGCCGCGCACCGCGCCAAACGCTGGCTCGCGCTCGCGGATTTTGCCGCGCTCTTGCTCTCGTTTGCGCTGGGCCTGCTTTTACTGGTCTGGCTGCGCGGCGAGCGTCTCGGGCCGGGTTTTGCGTTTTGGTTCCAGTGGGAAGGCGTGCAACAGGCGCGCGCTTTTGGCCTGCTGGCGCTGGCTGCGGTCGGCGTGTTCTGGTGGCGCGGCCACTATTCCTTGCGACTGACCTTCTGGGACGAGCTGCTCGAAATTCTGCGCGGACTGCTTCTGGCGGCGCTGCTTAACGGCATGGTCGTGCTGTTTGCCAAATGGCCGGTCTCGCGTTTTCTGTGGCCGGTGTCGTGGAGTCTGGCGCTGGTGCTCGTGCCGCTCTTTCGCGCCAAGATGAAAGCTGCATTGCTGAAACGCGGCGTCTGGCAGTTGCCGACCGTGATCGTCGGCGCCGGTGACAATGCCGTCGAAGCCTACCGCGCGATGAAGAGCGAACCGCTCTTGGGCTTTGATGTGAAGGCTTTTCTGGCGGTGCGCGACGGTCGCCCGGAAACGCTCGAAGGCCTGCCCGTTCAGCGCATTGAGGCGGGGGCATTGCTGAACTGGCTGGAAGCCAATGGTCATCCTCATGTTGCCATTGCCATGAGCGAAGACGATCTACGTCAGATGCAAAATCAGATCGAGCTTTTGAGCCTGCGCTACAAGAACATCCATGTGATCCCGCCGCTTGCTGGCTTGCCGCTGTTTGGCGTGACGGCGAACCACTTTTTCAGCCATGAAGTGCTGCTGCTGCGCGTGAGCAACAATCTTTCCGTTCCGACGCTGATGGCGATGAAGCGCGTGTTCGATTTCTGCGGCGCGTTCTTTGGCTTGCTGATGCTCTCGCCGCTGTTCGCCTATGTGGCCTGGCAGATCAAGCGTCAGGGCGGGCCGGGCAGCGTGTTCTTCGGCCATGTGCGCGTCGGCATCAACGGCAAGCCCTTCAAGTGCTGGAAATTCCGCACCATGGTGCACAACTCGCAGGAAGTGCTCGACCTTCTGCTTGCCACTGACCGGGAAGCGCGTGCCGAATGGGACAAGGATTTCAAGCTCAGGAACGACCCGCGGATTACCAAGATTGGCGCTTTCCTGCGCAAGACGAGTCTCGATGAAATCCCGCAGCTTTGGAATGTGCTCAAGGGCGAGATGAGCCTCGTCGGCCCGCGCCCGATCATCACGGCCGAACTCGAGCGCTACGGCGATCGCGTCGACTTTTATCTGGAAGCGCGCCCCGGACTGACCGGGCTGTGGCAGGTGTCGGGTCGCAATGACACGACGTATGCCGAGCGCGTGGCGCTGGATGCCTGGTATGTGAAGAACTGGAACCTCTGGTACGACATTGCGATTATCTGCAAGACGATCCGCACCGTGGTTTCGGGGAGCGGCGCGTACTGAAGTCGCCGGGGAGGGCGTCGGGCAAGGGTCTATAGTCAGACAAGCCTTGCTTTCCGGATTCCCTTCCCATGTTGCAGTCACCCCTGTTCAGGCTTGTTGTGCTGTTGCTGGCCACGTCGTCCTTGCTGATGACGCTGGCGGCTGTGCACTTGTTCGAGCGGGGGCGCGACGAGGGCGTGCACAAGGCGCAGGCTGAGCAAGTGGCTGATTTACTGCGCTTGCAGCGCGCCGCGCAGATGATCTTTGATGCTCAGATTTCGTCGGTCGATCATTCCGAGCGTGCGCAACAAGGGATGCGCGAAGTTGCCGCGATCTGGCGACGTCATCAAAACTGGAGTCTTGAGCCCGAGTACGCAGCGCTGAAAGCGCGCGTCGCCGAGTTCGAACAGGCCACGCAAGCCGCCCCGGCCGAGCCTGCCGCGCGGATGCCGATTGCGCAAAGCCTTAATCATTTATTGGGCGCAATTAACACTGAAATTGCCGCCGTCCTTGAGCGCGCGTTGTTGCATGAAAAACTGCAGAACGAGCGCAAACAACAAAGACAACTTTCTTTTCTTTTATTTGCCGCGTCGGCGGTGATTTTGCCGCTATGGATTGCCGCGTGGTTTGGACGGAACTTGGCTTTGCGGCTGAGACGGATCAGCGAGGCTTTGGCTGATCCAGCCCCGGCGGGCGGGGATGTTTTTGCTCGTTTGGCGTATTCGGCGCAAACCATGAATGCGGCGCGCTTTGATGTCCAAGACGCCCTGCAGGAAACGCGATTACAGGTGCAGACGCAGGCTGTTGAATTGGCGCAATTGCACGCTACGCAGGAGCTGCAGCAAGCGCGCTTTCAGGCGCTTGAGCATATTTGCGCAGAAGGTTTGTGGGAGTGGGAAATCACCAATGACCTTGTGCGCTTTTCTTCGGTCTGGTCGCGAATGCTGGCTTATCCCGAAGCGGCAGCGCCACAGCGTATCGGCGATTGGTTAAAGCTGATCCACCCAGAAGACCGCCCTCAGGCCGAGGCCGCGCGCATGGGGTTTGTGTCCGGCAATCTCAATGAATTTGAAATGGATCTGCGCTTGCGCCACGCCGATGGTGGCTGGCGGCATATGCGGGTGCGGTGTTTCTGTTCGCGGATGGGGGATCGTGCGATTTTGTTTGGTTCGCACGTCGATCGTACTGTTGAACAAGGGCTGTGGAGTGAGCAGCAAGCGCTGCATGGCCGGCTTGATGCCACGCATGCCGAGCTGGTGCAAACGCGCGAAAGAATGCTGCGTGCGGCGCAGCTGGCCGCGCTGGGCAGGATTTCCAGTGGTATTTCCGATGAAATCAGCACGCCAATGGGGATTGTCCTGACTGCAGCGTCGAGTCTGGATGATGAAAGTCGGCAGTTAATGGCGGTTTTGCGCAGCGGCCCCATTCGTCGTGGTGATCTGGATCGCTATTTGCGTTTGGCTGGCGATGCCAGCCAACTTATCCTTAAACACGCCGAACGCGCGGCCGATCTGGCGCGCAGTTTCCGCCATGTGGCGACCGATCAGGTTTCCGAAGAAAAACGGCAGTTTTTTATCGAGGCCTATTTCACCGAGATCCTGTTGACGCTTGCGCCACAGTTTAAAAAGACCCCGCATTGCTTCTTGTTCGATTGTGTCGACAATCCGGAAATTGACAGCTATCCCGGTGTTTTTACACAAATATTCACCCACTTGATTAGTAATGCCCTACAACACGCTTTTTCGCCCGATCAACCCGGGGTGTTGGCGATCCGGGTGCGCTGTTATGGCGAAAACGAACTAGAGCTGGTTTTCAGCGATAATGGTTGTGGCATTCCCGACGAACTGCACGAAAAGGTTTTTGAACCGTTTCATCCGGGCCGAAGAGGTTTGAATCATGGAGGCCTTGGTTTGGCGATGACCCGCAAACTGGTTGAAGAGCGTTTGTCCGGGCATGTCTGGATCGAGAACACTCCCGGCGGCGGCGCCACCGTCATGATCCGGATTCCGGTGGATAGCAACAGGAGCAAAGCATGATTCCCGACGACGATAACTGGTTGATGGATGACGAGACCGATGCGGCCACCACGCAATCCGACCCCTGGCATGTGCTGGTGGTGGATGATGAGCCGGATATTCACCATGTCACCCGGCTGGCGCTGACCAATATCGATTTTCTCGGTCGTCCGCTCAATATCATCAGTTGTTATTCGGGGCAGGAAGCGCAGGCGCTGCTGCGTGAACGGCATGATATTGCCTTGGTGCTGCTCGATGTGGTGATGGAAGAAGAAGATGCCGGGCTCAAAGTGGCGCGGGCGATTCGCGAAGACATCGGCAATCATCATATCCGCATCATCTTGCGTACCGGCCAGCCCGGCATCGCGCCCGAGCGGCAGGTCATCGAGACCTACGACATCAACGATTACAAAGCCAAGACCGAGCTGACGCGCGACAAGCTCTTTACCGCCGTATTGGGCAGCTTGCGCTCGTACAACGACATCATCACCATCGAGCACCAGCGCAATATGCTGGAGGCCAATCGGCGCGGCCTGCTGAAAGTGATCGACGCCACGCGCAATATCTTCCGCCAGCAGTCGATCGAGCAGTTCGCCCAAGGCGTGCTGGAGCAATTGCAAGCGCTGCTGTTTTTTGAACAGGAAGCGCTGTATGTGATCGTGCAGGGCGGCTTTGCCGCGCTGAGCCAGCCGGACGGATTCCGGGTGATGTATGCCACCGGCGGTTTCAGCGCGTATCGGGGCAAGACGCTGGACGAGGCTAATCTGGATCGCTTCCGCGCCACGATCGATCAGGCCATGCACGAAGAGCGCAATATCTTCGCGCCCGATCATTTTGTCGGCTTTTTCAAATCGCCGCGCGGCCCGGCCAATTTGCTCATCATCGACGGGCCGGTGGCGCTGTCGCACCCTGATGCCGATCTGATCGACCTGTTCTGCCGCAACGTGGCCATTGCCTACGAAAACCTGATGCTGGCGCAGGAAGTCGAAGAAACCCAGCGCAGCATCATTTATCAGCTATCCGAAGTTATCGAAAGCCGTTCCAAAGATACCGGCAACCACATCCGCCGCATGGCTGAATACTGCTGGATTTTGGCGCGCGAAATGGGGTTGCCCGAAGACGAAGCCGAAATCATCCGTCAGGCCAGTCCTTTGCATGACATCGGCAAGGTCGGTATTCCCGATCAGGTGCTGCACAAACCCGGGCGGCTGGATGAGGCCGAGCGCGCCATCATCAACACCCATGCCCGCTTGGGTTACGAGATGCTCAAAGGCTCGAATCTGCGCATTCTGGCCATGGGCGCGACGATTGCACATGAGCATCATGAAAAGTGGGATGGCTCGGGGTATCCGAATGCTTTGTCGGGTGAAACCATTTCCCTGCCGGCGCGCATTGCCGCGCTGGCCGATGTCTATGACGCGCTCTCTCACGCGCGCTGCTACAAGACCGCTTGGCCCAGCGATGAAGTGCTGGCTGAGATTCGCGCCTCTAGCGGTACGCATTTTGATCCGCAAGTCGTCGAAGCTTTTTTCCGCGCATTACCGCGGATCGAAGACGTGCGTCACCTTTATCCTGATCCGGATTGAACCGGGTTTGCGCTGCGGAGCTTAGCCGATGCGTGTTGCGCGTACTCACTGGCCTGTTTTTCTGGCCTTGCTCTGTGGCCTGCTCCTTACCGCGATCCCGGCCTATTGGGCGCATCAGGAGCAAGTTCGCCAGCGCGAGCAAGCACAGATCCGTCTGGCCAGTCGTCAGGCTGAACTTCTGGAGCACCGCCTTAATGTACATGCCGAGGTGCTGCGTGGCCTGCAAGGGGTTCTGCTGACGCATCCTGACTTATCGCATGAGGCGCTGCTGCGTATCGTTGAGCAGCAAAATGTGCTGATTCGTCATCCCGGTTTTGTCAGCATTGTTCGCTTGCGCGGGGATGAAAAGCACTTAAGTATCGAGCACGTTTATCCGCGCAATATCATTCCGGAACTGGTGGCGTCGCCCGAAATGACGCGAACTTTTCGGCAGGTCAATGAAACTCATCGCGGCCTGCTGAGCCCTGCTTTTGTGCCGCCGGGGCAGCAACGCCCGCATGTGCTGTTGATTTTTCCTGCACAGGGTGGCGGGGTGGCGATGCTGTATCGGCTGGATCTGCTCGGCGCAACGCTGGGGATGAGCAGCCAGATTCGCGGTTGGCGGTTGAGCGATCGCGGCAGCGTGTCCGACCGGGGCGCAAAAATCAATATCCCTCTCTTGCTCGATCGGAATCCCCATGCCGGCAAACCCGGCGATCATGCCAGCGCATTGGTTAATTTACCGGGGCGACAATGGTTGATGGAAGTGTGGGCGGCTCCGCCGACCACGTCAGAAACGGCAGAACGGATCTTGGCGCTGGGTCTGAGCATGACTTTGCTGCTCACCTTGTTTTTGCTGGTTCGCTTGCACCGGAACCGTCCCAGCGAAAGTCCGGCGCCGCTCCAAGAAACGCATCCGCTGGTGCGCGCCGTGACGGGTAGCCCTGATGTGGTTGTCCTGCGTGATGGAGATGGCCGTATCGTATTTGCCAATGCAGCTGCGCAAACCCTGCTGGGCGAAGATCATCGCTCACCCGCAGAACGCCGCGATGCCCTGCTGGTTTCTGCGGAATTGGGGCGGCTGGATGCGCCGCTGTATTGCGAGGCAGAACGCCGCGAGCGGTACTATGAAGTGCTGCTGCTGCCGTTGCCATGTCATGAGGCGCGGCAGCCGGGGACGGCGATGTTTGCCCGTGATCGCACCCGTCATCATGCCGAACTGGATCGCCTGCAAGCGCGCTTGGCGCGGTATGAAAAGATGCAGGGTTTGTTGTCGGAGTTCTTTTGGGAGCAAGACGCGCAGGGGCGCTTTACCCATGTTGGCGGCGCTTTATTAACTCAGCACACCCTGACGGCGCAGTATTTCATTGGCAAGACCCTGCGCGAGCTGGGCATGGGTGGACTTGACGAGTCGGCTTGGCAATCGCATCAGCATGTGCGCGACGAGCGACAAGCCTTTCATGATCTGGCTTATGTGCTGGAAATCGATCACGCACCTTTGCATTTGCGTTTATCCGGCTTGCCTAAATTCGAGGCGAACGGCGATTTCTGCGGTTATTACGGCATTGGCCGCGATGTGAGCGCGATTCGGCGCTCGCAAGACCAGTTGCAAGGGGAGCGCCAGCGCATCATCGCCACGCTTGAATCCATCTCGGACGGCATTATCACCACTGGGCTGGATGGCCGGATTGATTACCTCAATCCGGTGGCCTGCGCGCTGACTGGCTGGGAATCGGCCGATGCGCTCGGTCAGCCTGTTGAACATATTCTGCAAGTTGTTGAACCTCAAAGCCGTTTGCCGCTGTCCAGCTTGCTGCGTCGCGTATTGCAAACAGGCCGCTCGCCACAAAGCCATCGTTGCGGCATCTTGCTGAATCGTTTTGGTCTTGGCTTTCTGATTCAGGAGGCCGTCGCTTGCGTGCACAATGAACAAGGCGATGTGATTGGCGCAGTCGTCGTGTTCCGCGATCTCACCGACTGGAATACCGCGCAAGCCTCGGATGACGCCTAACTGGCGGGCCAGGACAACGGGCTGCGGCTCAATTTCTTGGGTTTACCAAGTTTGCTGTTGGCCAGCCGCGAAGCGCATTTTCTGGGCTCAGACCTTCCATTCCATTTCAAAGCGAGCTCCGTGGCCAAGGGTGCTGCTGCAGTGAATTTGGCCGGCCAGATTCTGCGTCACCAAGTTGTACACAATGTGCATCCCCAGCCCGCTGCCGCCCTGACCGCGCCGGGTCGTAAAAAAGGGCAGAAAGATTTTATCGACCACCTCGGGCGCCATGCCCGTGCCATTGTCGGCATACTCCACGCGCACCGTATTTCCTTCGCGGCGGCAAACAATATGGATTTTTCCGTGTTGGCGCGCTTCAAAACCATAGGTCAGCGAATTCTGGATGAGGTTGGTGAAAATCTGAGCCACCACCCCGGGATCGCAAGTGATTTCCAAATCGGACGGGCAATCCAGAGTGATGCCATGTCGGCCTTTGCGCAGCCATGAAGCCAGACTTTTGGTGACGTCCTCGATATACGCCCCCAGCGCGAAACGGCGGATTTTCAAACTGGCCTGATCGACCGAAATCTTCTTGAAACTTTCGATTAGCTCGGCCGCGCGGCTGAGATTGCGGCTCGCCAGCTCTGCCCCTTCTGCGACAATGCCAATCCCCGTGCGCAGCGCTTGGGCGTCACGCGCCTGCATGGCCTGCTGCATATGGCGCGCCGCATCGGCGATGCTGGAAACTGCCGTGACGCTGACGCCCACCGGGGTGTTGATTTCATGAGCTACGCCCGCTACCAATCCGCCCAGCGCCGCCATTTTTTCGGCCTCGACCAATCGGTTTTGTGCCTTGGTCAGATTCTGCAAGGATTGTTCCAGATCGCGCGCATGCAGCCGCAAGCTATCGCGCAAAAGCACCGAGCGCACCGCCGTGCCGACGCTGTAAGCCAGTGATTCATACACTGCGCCATCGCCGGCGCCGACCTCAAAAATGGCATAGCCGAATTCGTTGTCGCCGTCTGAAAGAGGGTGCAAGAGTAGATTGCGGCGAGCGCGAGGATGACAGTAACCCTCGGGCAGTAATTGGGTCGCACAAAAGAGCAATCCGTTATCGGGCAGGGCGTAAAGCTCGCCGTGTTCAAGTGCGATCAGCAAACGTGCATCTGCGCTGTCAGACAAATTGTTTTCAAACAGCACAATCCATGCGCTGGCTACGCCAATGGCCGGCAGTTGTGCCGCCAGAACCCGTGCGATCCCGGCCATGTCGCTGCAATACACCAGATCCGCATTCAGTAGTCGTAATTCCCCGGCGCGCTGTTGTTCCTGCAGCCGCAAACGCATTTCTTGTCGGGTGAATTGATCGCTGACCGCCAGCCCGGCTTGATGGATCGCCAACTCCGCGCAATGCATGGCGCGCGCGCTATCGCAGTAGTCGTAGAGGTGATGGCGTAAAACGACCAGGATATCGTTCCAGATCTGGATATCCATAAAGTCGTAATCGCCACTGTCGATGCGTGCGCGCAGCCAGTTCACAAAGTCGTCGGCACGATCTGCCGCTTGTGATTGAGACAGCGCCGTAATCAAGGCTTCGACGGTTGCCGCCGATTGGGCGTCGGCATGACGAAAAAGCGGAAACAGGCGCAGCAGTGCCGCTCGGCAGGGCGACCAATCCGGCGTGGCCGGAAAGGTTGCGCGATCCAGGCGAAAGTTCTCTTGGCGATTTAAGCAGCCGCACGATTCGCCCAGCATCACGATGGGCTCCAAAGGCGGTGGCGTGCTGGCGCTGCGCTTGAGTGCAGAAAGCAGCCATCGCACCGCAAGGCGAGCTTTTTGTTCAAACGGCATCGCCACCGTGCTCAACGACGGGCGCGCGCTGCGCGCTTCAAGCAGGAAATTGAACCCGGTCACCGCCACATCTTCCGGCACCCGAATCCCCCGTTTTTGCAGCTCGGCAATGCAACCCGTCGCGATTCGATCCGATGCGCACATGATCGCGTCGAAATCCTCGCCCACCCGCAGCCCGCGCTCGTCAATCAGCGTGCTGACCGCATCCACGCCCGTTTGCCAACGCCACGGGGCGGGAGGAGAAACCCGCCGTGGATCAAAGGCTTGTCCGGCTTCGGTCAGTGCGCCCTGATAGGCCGCAAACCGCTCTTCGGCATACGGATGCTGAACCGGCCCGCGCACAAATGCGATCTTGCGGCAGTCATGATCGTGAGCCAGATGCAACAGCAAGCTGCGAATGCCAGAGCCATTGGTCGCCGCCACCACCGGATGTTGGCCATGCTGCTGCGACATGCTGATGAGGTAGCTGTCATCAAAGCGTGAAAAATAAGCCACGCACTCGTCCGACATGCGCGAAATCCAGCACACAAAACCATCACCCGAGCGTGGCGAAATAAGCTGGTGCACCCGGCTGGGGAAAGGGTGATGCGCATTGCCGCAGATCACCGCCAAAATGTCGCAATTTTGCGCCACCGCCTCACGGCTCAGTCCTTCCCACAGTGTTTTCGACGTATCGGACGCCATATCGCCGACCACATTGATGTTGTCGGTCAGATAAACCAGAAAAGGGCGTTGTTTGTCGCGTAGAGGATGGCAAATATCCATTCAGACCTCGACCCAAAAGGGATCAATCCGGCCGCAGCAGTAGGCTGCAAACTCGATCGCACATTGTGCCATGCAAACAAGGAATGTGTGATTTCGGTCAGCGGATCGTCAGTTTTGGCGAGCTTTTGCGCTGAACCGGCAACGCCGGGGTGTTGGGAGAGGGCTTGCTGGTGTGGTCTTGGTGTGGCCGGCAAGCTTGCTTGTGGCGCACGTATCGGCAAATTAGATAGAACGCTTGTTCTTTTTTTGGTTGGCGCTGGGTTTTTTAAAATGCAGTATGCAAAAAAATTACCCGGTTAAATCTATGCGCAAACCCGACAACTCAACCATCCTGCAATGCCTGCAAGAGGTGGCTCGCTATTACTCGCAGTCGGAAATCGCCGAAAAACTAGGTGTTCAGCCCTCCACGGTGGGGCGCTGGCTGGCGCGCGAAACCGAGCCAAAGCCTTACGTGATTACGCCGCTTCAGCAAATGCTGCTCCCTTTTGGCGCGCAAGACGTCAAGCCGGCCGATTTCACCTTCATTGATCTCTTTGCCGGCATCGGCGGCATCCGCAAGGCCTTCGAGTTGGAAGGCGGGCGTTGTGTCTTTACCAGCGAATGGGATAGCTACGCGCAAAAAACCTATCACGCCAACTTTGCCGACGGGCAATCGATTGCGGGCGACATCACCAAGGTGGATGCAGAGGACGTGCCGGATCACGACGTCCTGTTGGCTGGTTTTCCTTGCCAGCCCTTCAGCATTGCCGGCGTATCCAAGAAAAACGCCTTGGGACGCGCGCACGGCTTTGCCGATGCCACGCAAGGCACGCTGTTTTTCGACGTGGCGCGCATCATCGCCGCCAAGCGCCCGCGCGCCTTTGTGCTGGAAAACGTCAAAAACCTGCAATCGCACGACAAGGGGCGCACCTTTGACGTGATCCTGCGCACCTTGCGCGAAGAGCTGGGCTACCACGTGCATTACAAGATTCTGGATGGCCAGCATTTCACCCCGCAGCATCGCGAACGCATTGTGATCGTCGGTTTTCGCGAGGCCACTCCTTTCAGTTGGGATGCGCTGCAATTACCGGAAAAAGGCGGGGTCAGAATGCGCGACATCCTGCACAAAACCGACGGCAGCGAACCCGTCTTGCCGCACGATGGCGATGTCTATTTCGATCGCGGCAATAATCGGGTCAACGACAAATACACGCTCACCCCCAAGCTCTGGCAATACTTGCAGGATTATTCGGCCAAGCACAAAGCCAAGGGCAATGGCTTTGGTTTTGGATTGGTTTACCCGGATGGCATCGCCCGTACCCTGTCGGCGCGTTATTACAAAGATGGTTCCGAGATTCTGGTCTGGCAGGGCGAAGGCCAAAATCCGCGTCGGCTAACCCCGCGCGAATGCGCCCGCTTGATGGGCTATCCGGACGATTTCCGGATTCCGGTGTCGGATACGCGGGCATATCGCTTATTCGCAGATGCCGCCATGCCGCCCATGATGGATGCAGTCGCAAAACTGGTTTGTCAGCAAATCAAACCTTCCGTTACAGTGACCGAATCTTCAGTGGCATGGCCTGCGGGGTTGATCGTGACAAGTAAAAACTGGACGCGCGAACAAGTGCTGATCGCACTTAATCTGTATTGCCAATTACCTTTTGGAAAATTACACAAAGGCAATCCGCTGATTATTGAAACTGCGAAATTAATAGGCAGAACGCCAAGTTCCTTGGCGATGAAACTCACCAATTTGGCAAGCCTTGATCCTGCCATTACTGAATCCGGTCGTCGTGGCTTATCGGGTAGCTCTGCGCTCGATAAAGCAATTTGGCAGGAATTTCAGTCCAATCCGGACGCTGTCGGTTATGAAAGCCAGGTGCTGATGGATGCGCTGGTTAAGCAGGATGTCGTGATTGATGCGCTTTCTAGTGCGGCCGAGCCCGATGACGTATTGCCAAGTTTCTTTGGCGAAAATACGACTGCAAAAGTGCAAGTGCGCGTTCGCCAATCCTTTTTTCGAAAGGCCATTCTGAGTGGATACGAAAATCGCTGTTGTATGACAGGCTTGTCGGACTCGCG
>CAXYUI010000026.1:0-12744 GCA_964291975.1 uncultured Formivibrio sp.
TTGGTAAACAGCAGCGGGCAATCGGCATCGCTGACATGCACCGACCACACGCCTTCGACCGGATTGAGCCAGGAGCGCTCGACCACATTAAAGCCGCGCGCTGCCAATTGCGCCTGCATGCGGGCAATGGTGACGTCGAGCGGGGCGTGTTTGCCCGGGGTGGTGGTTTCTGCGGTCGACATGGCGATCTCTGGTTTGGGGGAAAGCGCGCAGACTACCGCCAAAGCCCCGTTTTACCAAGCGTGACGCGCCGCCCGGTTCCGCGCCATAAAAGCGGCGTGGCACAATGGCAAGGTTCAATCACTTGGGAGTCTTCTCATGCGTCAACTTATTCTGCCTCTGGCCGCGCTCATGCTGGCCGCCTGTTCCTTCATCCCGGAAAAGCCGGGCGCAGACAAGATCGTGCTCTTGCCGGACAATTTTGTCGGCAACTGCAAACATCTGGGTCAGACCAACGCCATGGTGCCGACGTATTTCGGTTTTATCGAACATGGTTCGGAGAGCATCGAAAAAAGCCTGCAGGCGATTGCGCGCAATGACGCGGTGGCGCTGGGCGGGGATAGCATTGTTAAAACCAGTCCAATTAAGGAAGGTCGACAGACTTTTAAGATTTATAAGTGCGGTAAATAAACCGGCGCTCGTTAAACAAAAAGGCGACTCAATGAGTCGCCTTTTTGATTGGACTGCGCCGGATTACATCCCCGGGAGCATGCCTTTCATGCCTTGCATGGCGCGCATCATCTTGCCCATGCCGCCCTTGCTGAACATCTTCATCATCTTTTGCATGTCTTCAAACTGCTTGAGCAGGCGGTTGACTTCCTGAACCTGCACGCCGGCGCCAATCGCAATCCGGCGCTTGCGCGAAGCTTTGATGAGATCCGGGTTTTTGCGCTCAGCAGGGGTCATCGAGTTGATGATGCCTTCCAGTCGGGCAATCGATTTATCGCTGACTTCCGGTTTGCCGGCGGCCATTTGCGAAAGCTGTCCTGGCAATTTATCCATCAGCGCACTCATTCCGCCCATTTTCTTCATCTGCTGAATTTGCCACTTGAAGTCTTCCAGGTCAAAGCCCTTGCCGGACTTGACCTTCTTCATCATCTTCATCGCTTCGTCTTGATCGACGGTTTTTTGTACGTCTTCGATCAAGGAGAGCACGTCGCCCATGCCGAGCACGCGCGAGGCCATGCGATCCGGGTGGAAGGGTTCCAGCCCGGTCAGTTTTTCGCCGACGCCGATAAACTTGATCGGCTTGCCGGTGACGTGGCGCACCGACAACGCCGCGCCGCCGCGCGAATCACCATCGAGCTTGGTCAGGATTACGCCAGTCAGCGGCAGCGTTTCGTTAAACGCCTGCGCCACATTGACCGCATCTTGGCCCTGCATGGCGTCGACGACGAACAGGGTTTCAATCGGCTTGATCGCGGCGTGGACGGCCTTGATTTCAGCCATCATGGCTGCATCGATGGCGAGTCGACCGGCGGTGTCGACGATCAGGACATCATGGAAATGGCGCTTGGCATAGTCGAGTGCAGCAAGGGCAATGTCGACCGGCTTTTGATTGGCATCGGACGGAAACCATTCGACTTCGATCTGCGCAGCGAGCGTCTTTAGTTGTTCGATCGCCGCCGGGCGATACACGTCAGCAGAAACCAGCAGGACTTTTTTCTTCTGGGTTTCTTTGAGCAGTTTGGCGAGTTTGCCCGAAGTGGTGGTTTTACCCGCGCCTTGCAGGCCGGCCATCAGGATCACGGCGGGCGGTACGGCGGCGAGATTGAGCGCATCGTTCTGTGCGCCCATCAGCTTGGTCAGCTCTTCGTAAACCACGCCGATCACGGCCTGACCTGGGGTCAGGCTGCCGATGACTTCCTTGCCCTGCGCGCGCTCTTTCACATCGTTGATGAACTGCTTGACGACGGGCAGGGCAACGTCGGCTTCGAGCAGCGCCATACGCACTTCGCGCATCGCATCCTGAATATTGGCTTCGGTCAGGCGAGCCTGGCCGCGCAGGGTTTTCATCACGCCGGAAAGGCGGTTCGAAAGATTGTCGAGCATGTCGGTTCCTTAATGGCGGCGCAGTGGCGCTTCGCTCTGATAAACTGTTTCGGTTCGCATTTTACCTGAAGTTGCTACCGTGGCCCTCTGGTTTGGATCGATTGCGCTGGCGCTATATCTGTTGCTCGTGATGCTGGTGTGTCTGAGTCGACATGCAAGACGCCTGCCAACCCTGCCTGCGCTGGAAGATGGACTGCTTGTCATGGGTCTGTGCTTTCATGCGGTATCTGTTTTTACGCCCTTGCTGGTGGTCGATTCCTTGCATTTTGGCGCCGCAGAAACCTTCTCGATGACGGCTTGGCTGGCGCTGGCCATTTATCTCTTGGCGCATCTGTACCTGCGTATTGAAGGCTTGCAAACCGTCATTTTGAGTTTTGCCAGTTTCTTTCTCTTGCTGGGCTTGCTCCTGCCGTCCGGGCAAGCACTGACCTACCCGGTTGGCAGTCTGGCTCGACTGCATTTTGCGCTCGCGCTGTTCTCATATGGATTGTTCGCCAACGCGGCTGCGCTGGCGCTGTTGATGCGACGCGCTGATCGCGCCTTGCATCGACGCAACCCTTTGTTGCGGGACTTGCCGCCTTTATTGACCCTTGAAAAGCTGCTTTTCCTGTGTGTCGGCGGCGGCTTTGTCTTGCTGTCGTTGGTGGTGGCCACCGGGGCGATTTTTTCCGAGGGGCGCTCGTTTGCCTGGCCGCTGAATCATAAAGCCGCTTTTTCGCTCGCATCCTGGTTGGTCTTTGCTGGGCTATTGCTGGGTCATCGCTTGGCCGGCTGGCGAGGGCGGCGCGCGGCCAATTGGACCTTGGCTGGTTTTACGCTCTTGCTTTTCGGTTATCTGGGCGCAAGGTTGCTGGCCGATCTTGGGCTACATATTTAACGACGCAGCGCACGACCCTTATCCCTCTTTTTTGGACTGCCCGTGGAGCACACTCCCTTATCGGCCTTGTTTATTGCACTGGGCTTGATGTTGTTTTTTTCGGCATTTTTTTCGATGTCCGAAACCGCGATGATGGCAATCAATCGCTACCGTTTGGCCGGCCAGGTTCGATTGGGGCGTCGTGGCGCCATCCTGGCGCAACGGTTGTTGCAGCAAACTGACAAAATGCTCGGGTTGATTTTGCTGTGCAATAACCTGGTCAATTCCAGCGCCGCGATGCTGGCGAGCGTGATTACGCTCAAGTTGGTCGGGCAAAACGAGCTTGCCTTGGGCGGGGCGACGGTTTTGGTGACTTTTGCCATTCTGATTTTCAGTGAGGCTACGCCCAAAGTCATCGCAGCCAGTCGGCCGGAGGCTATCGCGTATGTCAGCAGTTATGTGCTGACTTTCCTGTTGTAGCTGTTCTACCCCTTTGTCTGGTTTGTGAATTTGTTTGTGGATGTGTTGTTGCGGCTGATGCGGCTCAAGCGCGTCGATGATGAGGCTCAATTGCTGTCGCCGGAGGAATTGCGCCTCATCGTGCTGGAATCGGGTCGGTTTATGGCCAGCAAACACCACACGATTCTGATGAATCTGTTTGAGCTGGAGACGGTCACGGTCAACGATGTGATGACACCCAGACACCAGATTGAAACGGTTGATCTGGCTGCGCCAGCGGAGGAGTTGCGTCGGGCGCTGTACACCTGCCATCACACCCGCTTACTGGTTTGTGAGGGGGATGCCGACAATATTCTGGGCATTTTGCATGCGCGCAAAGTGCTGGCTATGCAAGGGGAGGAGATTGACGCTGAGCGTTTGCGCGAAATTATTCGCGCGCCTTATTTCATCCCTTCGGGCACGCCTTTGTTTTCTCAGTTGCAGTATTTTCAGGAAAATCGGCGAAGGATTGGATTGGTCGTCGACGAATATGGGGAATTACTCGGGCTGGTGACATTGGAGGATATTCTCGAGCAGATCGTCGGCGAATTTACAACGAGTGCGCCAATTGCAGGGTTGAAATTCGATTTAGAAGAAAACGGTGGAATTCTGATGGATGGCGCCACTTTACTGCGGGATTTAAATCGAAAGCTGGAAACCGAATTTCCGCTGGATGGACCAAGAACATTGAATGGTCTGATCTTGGAATATTTTGAAGCGATTCCAGAATCGGGTACTTGTATGGTGATTGCCGGGCAGCGAATGGAAATTGTCCAGACCCAAGATCGCAGTATTCGCAGTGTGCGCTTTTATCCGACCCCTCGCGCGGCCAAGTAACTATCTGCTAGACTGCCGGGGTATTGTTTCTGGCGATTAAAGCCGGCAACGTTCGCGAAATTACACGGAGACAATTTTCAGATGTCTGCACCGACACTTTCCGGGCTGGCTCGATTGCTGATGCAGCATCAGCGACTGCTTGGCGCTGAGATCGATAATCTGCAGACCGAGGCGGACTCGGCCAAGGCTCCATTCATTGAGCAGCTGATTCGCAGTAAGAAGATGTCCGCGCGCGAAATCGCTGATTTTTGTTCGCAGTCCTTCGGTTACCCGATGTTCGATCTGGATCATCTCGATCCCAGCTATATCCCACAGGGCGTGCTTGATAACAAGGCGATGCAGGCGCGTCGCGTGGTGCCGCTGTTCAAGCGTGGCACGCAACTCTTTGTGGGTATTTCCGACATTACCAATCTGCAAGTGGTGGAAGAAATTCGCTTCCAGACCAGTTTGCAGGTTGTGCCCATCGTGGTGGAAGACAACAAGCTGATGTCTCTGATGGAAAAACTGGTCGAATCGACTGGTGAAAACATCAAAAACTTGGTGATGGACGATGCGGATCTGGAAATCACCGGGGGAGACGAGGAGCCGCAGCAAGATGCGGCCTCGCTGGAAATTGACGATGCGCCTGTCGTCAAATACATCCAGAAAATTTTGCTCGACGCCATCAATCTGGGCGCCTCCGACGTTCACTTCGAACCTTACGAAAAATACTACCGCATTCGCTATCGCCAGGATGGCGTGTTGCGTGAAGTCGCCCAGCCTCCGCTTGCGTTCAAGGAAAAAATCGCTTCGCGGATCAAAGTGATTTCCAAGCTGGATATTTCCGAAAAACGCATCCCGCAAGATGGCCGGATGAAGCTGGTGCTGACCAAGAATCGGGCGATCGATTTCCGGGTTTCGACCTTGCCGACCTTGCATGGCGAAAAGATTTGTATGCGGATTCTTGATCCGAGTTCGGCCACCCTGGGGATTGATGCCTTGGGTTACGAGCCGGATCAAAAAGAAGCGCTGATGAATGCCGTGACGCGCCCGTACGGCATGGTGCTGGTGACGGGGCCGACTGGTTCAGGTAAGACCGTGTCGTTGTATACCTGTCTGAACATTCTGAATAAGCCGGATATCAATATTTCGACGGCGGAAGACCCGGCAGAAATCAACTTGGCCGGCATTAATCAGGTCAATGTTAATGAAAAAGCGGGTTTGACCTTCGCCGCTGCGCTGAAAGCCTTCTTGCGTCAGGATCCCGATGTGATCATGGTCGGCGAAATCCGCGATTATGAAACGGCTGATATTTCGATCAAGGCTGCGCAGACCGGCCACATGGTGTTCTCGACGCTGCATACCAATGATGCGCCGACCACGCTGACCCGGATGCTGAATATGGGCGTGGCACCTTTCAATATCGCCTCCTCGGTCATTTTGATTACGGCACAGCGCTTGGCGCGACGCCTGTGCGCTAATTGCAAACAGCCAGTGGATATCCCGCATGAAGCCCTGCTGGACGCTGGTTTTACCGAAGATCAGCTGGATGGATCGTGGCGCCCGTACCGCGCTGTCGGGTGCGAGGTTTGCAAAGATACGGGTTACAAAGGGCGGGTTGGTATTTATCAAGTGATGCCGATCACTGATGAACTCAATCGCATCATCATGTCGCAGGGCAACGCGATTGACATTGCTGACCAGGCTCGCCGCGAAGGGGTGCGTGATTTGCGCCAGTCGGGTCTTTTGAAAGTCATGCAGGGATTGACCTCGCTGGAAGAGGTCATGGCTGTTACTAACGAATAACAACAGGGAAGTCGTCATGGCAACAACCTCCAAAGCTGTGCCTGTCAAGGAATATACCTTTCAGTGGGAAGGTAAAGATAAATCTGGTCGCGTGATCAAGGGTGAGATGCGTGCCGGCGGAGATAGCGTCGTGCGCAATACTTTGCGTCGCCAGGGAATCAATGTTTTGCGCGTGAAAAAGCAGCGCATTGGCGCAGGCAAAAAAATTACCGATGAAGATATCGCAATGTTTACCCGGCAGCTGGCCACGATGCTGAAATCCGGTGTGCCACTTCTGATGGCCTTTGATATCGTCGCTAAGGGGCACTCGAATCCTTCTGTGACTCGACTGCTGATGGAAATTAAGGCCGATATCGAGACGGGTTCTTCTCTGAGCCAATCATTCCGCAAGCATCCTTCCTATTTCGATCCGCTGTATTGCAACTTGGTTCAGGCTGGTGAACAGGCGGGTATTTTGGATACGCTGCTGGATCGGCTTGCATCGTACAAAGAAAAGATGCTGAGCATCAAAAAGAAGATCAAGTCGGCTCTGTTTTATCCGACCTCGATCATTGTTGCTGCTTTCGTTATCACCGCAGTGATTATGATCTTTGTGATCCCTGCTTTTAAAGAGTTGTTCTCGAGCTTTGGCGCAGACTTGCCTGGTCCAACGCTGTTCGTGATGACGTTGTCCGATTATTTTGTGAATTACTGGTACATCGTCTTTGGTGCGCCAACTCTGGGTATCTATCTTTTCTTGCGCGCATTAAAGCATTCCGAGACGTTGCAAATTGCAGTGGATCGTTGGTTGCTCAAGTTACCTATTTTTGGCGACATCATCCGTAAGGCTACGATTGCGCGGTGGGCGCGTACCTTGTCCACCATGTTTGCCGCTGGCGTGCCTTTGGTTGAATCGCTGGACTCTGTGGGGGGAGCTTCAGGTAACTATATCTATCGCAGTGCGACCAAGAAAATCCAATCTGAAGTCAGTACCGGCACCAGCCTGACAATGGCGATTCAGAATTCGGGCGTTTTCCCAAATATGATGCAGCAAATGGTCTCGATTGGTGAAGAGTCGGGTTCTTTGGATGCGATGCTTTCCAAAGTGGCTGATTACTACGAGGAAGAAGTCGATAACGCCATTGAAGCGCTCTCCAGCCTGATGGAACCGATGATCATGGTAGTGCTTGGCGTTTTGATCGGGGGCTTGGTTATTGCCATGTACTTGCCGATCTTCAAGATGGGGGCTGCTGTTGGTGGCTGATTTTGCTGTAGCGTTTCCGCTCTCGGTCTGGGTATTTTTTTCCGGTTTATTAGGTCTTCTAATCGGCAGTTTTTTGAATGTGGTGATTCATCGCATTCCTAAAATGCTGGAGAACGAGATGCGTCACGAATGTGCGTGTCTTGATCTGGCGGACGATGCAATCATTCCGCCAGTGCCTCATTACAATCTTGTTGTGCCGCGTTCGGCGTGTCCGAACTGTGGCCACATGATTACGGCATTGGAAAATATCCCGGTATTGAGCTGGCTATTTTTGCGGGGGCGTTGCCGTGAATGCAAAGTCCCGATCAGCGTTCGTTATCCTTTGGTTGAATTGCTGACCGGGTTTTTATCTGCATGGGTGATCTGGCAGCTTGGTGTCACATTTGCGGCTGTCGGTGCGTTGATCTTGACTTGGTATTTGATCGCGCTGTTTTTCATCGATGCGGATACCTACCTTTTGCCGGATTCGCTCACCTTGCCGCTGATGTGGCTGGGCTTGCTCTTCAATTTGAATGGCGCGTACGTTCCACTCAATGAAGCTGTGATTGGCGCTGTGGCTGGGTATCTGTCTTTATGGTCGGTTTTTTGGTTATTCAAACTACTGACAGGTAAAGAGGGGATGGGGTATGGCGACTTCAAGTTACTGGCCGCGTTGGGCGCATGGCTGGGCTGGAAAGCGCTTCCGGCGATCATCCTGTTGTCGTCTGTTGCTGGTGCGGTGCTGGGTATCGTTATGATCCTGCTGACGCGTCACGGCTGGGGCAAGCCCATGCCGTTCGGCCCCTACTTGGCTTTGGCCGGATTTTCGGCTTTGCTGCTCGGGGAGCGGGTTTTTGCGCTGTATGGTTTGAGTCTCTGATGCTGGTTGTTGGGCTGACGGGGGGAATAGGCTGCGGCAAAAGTACCGTCGCCGCTGAATTTGCAGCGCTGGGCGTGCCGGTCATTGATACCGATCATTTGGCGCACACGCTCAGTCATCCTCCTTCGCCGGCGCTTCCTTTGATTCGTCAGCGTTTCGGCGAGCAAGCTTGCCTTGACGATGGCTCTCTCAATCGTTCATTTATTCGAGAACGTGTCTTTGCCAATCCACAGGCTCGTCGCGAGCTTGAGGCGATCATGCATCCGCTGATTCTTTCCGGCGTGCAAGATTGGTTGGCGACTTTGCCCGCATCTACGCCGTATGCCGTCGTGGTGGTTCCTTTGCTGTTCGAAATCCCTTCATTTCGGGCTTTGATGGATCGGGTGCTGGTTGTTGATTGTGATGAGCAGGAGCAAGTTCGGCGGGTGGAGCGGCGCAGCCAACTCTCTGTCGAGGCTATTCGCGCCATCATGGCGGCGCAGATGCCGGCCACGCAACGGCGCAAATTAGCCGATGAGATCATCAACAACGATCAATCGCCCGAGATATTGCGGCGAAACGTGGAAAAATTGCATCATAAACTGCTCATGCAGGCAAAAAGCCCACTTTGATTGTTTCCAAAAACGGATCGTTGCTGCAGAATTGGGAACCCATTGCCAAATAGTGCCAACGTGATTCATTACGAGTTTCCGATCAACGAAAGAATCCGCACGCTTTTGCGTCTGGAAGATCTTTATGCACGCACCCAGATGTTTGCTGCGCGTGAGCACGCGCTCGATCATCATGTGGCCTTGCTCGGAATATTCGAGATCATGGAAGTGGCCAGCCGGGCTGATTTGAAGTCTGATCTGCTGCAAGAGTTAGAACGGCAGCGCCAGGCTTTGCAGGCCTTGCGCAATAACCCGCACATTTCCGAAGAGGCGCTGGATCACGTTTTACAGGAAATTGAAAGCACTCATGGCCAGCTGCTGGAAATGACCGGAAAATTTGGCCAGCATTTGCGGGAAAATGAATGGCTCATGGCGATCAAGCAGCGAGTCTCGATTCCGGGTGGCGTTTGCGAATTCGATCTGCCTTCGTATCATTACTGGCGTGAAATGCCAGTTGTTGCGCGCCGCGCTGACATCGAGCGCTGGCTCAAACCCATGTTGCCGATCAAGCACGGTTGTGACATTGTGCTGCGTATCCTGCGCGATTCTGCCAAAAATCATCAATTTATCGCGCGCGACGGTGCTTTTCAGCAAATGTCGGGCGGCAAGGTGATCCAGTTATTGCGTGTTTCCTTGCCGGAAGATCTGCAAGTGGTGCCTGAATTGTCCGCCAATCGCTATGCGATCAATATCCGCTTTGTTGTACCTTCGACAACCGGAGAGCGCACCAAGGTGGTGGATGGTGATATTCCTTTCTCTTTGGCTTACTGCAACCTCTGATGCGTACTGTTTCTTGCCCGCAATGTGGCGCTCCCTCCCTGTTTCATCCTGAAAATCCTCATCGTCCTTTTTGTTCGGATCGTTGTCGTTTGATCGATCTGGGGCAGTGGGCGAGTGAGAGCTACAAGGTCGCAGGCGAGCCGGTGATCCAGGACGACGAGCGTCGTCACGATTCCTTCATCTAAGTTTCACGCCGGCGTCATCCTTGCCGCGTAATTTTTCTCCAGGATTCTTCTGGAGAACATCATGCTGCAAATCAATGAACAACCATCCCGCCGGGCACGACCGGCTCTTTCGGTTTCTTTTGCGCGCAGTGCGGACGAAGTGCGCGCTGCGCAGGCATTGCGCTACCGGGTTTTTGCTGAAGAAATGGGCGCGCGCCTCAACTGCCGCGAACCTGGCATCGACCAAGACATCTTCGATCCGTATTGCGAACACTTGCTGGTGCGTAACGACGACACCGGCGAAGTGGTTGGCACTTACCGCATTTTGCCGCCGCACCAAGCGCGCAAGATGGGGACTTACTATTCCGACACCGAGTTCGATCTCACGCGGTTTCAGCATATTCGCGCGCAAATCGTTGAAGTCGGCCGCCCCTGCGTGCATCCGGACTATCGCACTGGCGCGACGATTGCGCTCTTGTGGGCTGGGCTGGCCGAATACATGCAAAAGAACGGCTACCAGTATTTGATGGGCTGCGCCAGCGTAACCATGGCAGATGGCGGCCATCATGCCGCGAGTCTGTATCGTCACTTGGCCGAGAAGTCCTTGTCGCCAGCCGAATGGCGCGTTTTCCCGCGCTGCGCCTTGCCACTGGCCTCGTTGAATCAGCGCCTTGAAGTCAGCGTGCCGCCCTTGGTAAAAGGCTATCTGCGCGCGGGCGCGCTGATTTGCGGCGAGCCAGCTTGGGATCCGGATTTCAATACCGCGGATTTCTTGGTGCTCCTGCCGATGCAGGGCATGAACGATCGTTATGCCAAACACTTTCTGCGCGAGGATGCATGAGGCGGCTCGATGAACATCTGATCGCGCCGGCGCGGTCCACGCCGCGCCCCTTGCGCTGGCTGCGTGGCGCGCGCTTGGGTCTGCATCTGTTGCGCGGGGTGGCGACCGCACTCTTCGTTCTGCCGTTTTGCGATCAGGGTGGCCAGGATCGGCAGATCCAGCGCTGGTCGGAAAAGCTGCTGCGCATCCTTAATCTGCGGCTGAAGGTGTATGGCGAGGCGCCGGATCGGGGTGGACATTTGCTGCTGGCCAATCACATTTCCTGGCTCGATATCTACGCGCTGTTTGCCTGCGTGCCACAGCGCTTTGTTGCCAAAGCCGAGGTCGCCAACTGGCCGGTGATCGGATTTCTGTGCCGGCGCGCCGGCACCATCTTCATCGAGCGTACGCAAAGGCGCGATACTTTGCGCGTCAATCGCATCATGAGCGAAGCGCTCGCGGGAGGCGGCAATATCACGATTTTTCCGGAAGGCACGACTTCCGACGGTTGCAGCATCAAACCTTGGCGCTCGCCATTGCTGCAAGCCGCGCTCGACGCCCGGGTGTGCTTGCAGCCGGTATTGCTGCGCTACACCGACGAGTATGGCCGGCTCAGTCAGGCGGCGGTCTATATCGACGATCTGTCATTGGGGCAATCGATCGCGCGGATTTTGGCGACGCGCAGCCTCATCGTGGAAATCCATTTCTTGCCATCGCGCCAAGCGAATGGCGCGGATCGCCGGCAACTGGCGCGTGAGCTGGAAAGCGAACTCGCCAGCAAGCTGCGCGAGCTTAATCGCTGATGGTTTGATAGGCGCATCGCGCCGGCACTTGCGTCACGCGGCCATTGTCCAGACACAGCGCTGTCAGCGCGCCGCCCCAGATGCAGCCGGTATCGAGCGCGGTGACATCGTTTTTTTGCATCAGTCCGAGCGCCGACCAATGGCCAAAGACGATGCGCTGACCCGCGAGCGCGCGTGTCGGGTAATCGAACCAAGCGGCAAGATCGACCGGCGCATCGGGCAGTTCGCCCTTGTAGTCCAGATCGAGCGCGCCCTCGGCGTCCACCATGCGCATGCGGGTGAACACATTCACTGCAAAACGCCAGCGCGCAATCCCGGATAAGTCCGGACTCCAAGCGTGCGGCGTGTTGCCATACATCTCTTGCATAAAAAGGCCGTAATCGTTGCCAGACAATACGGCGGACACTTCGGCAGCCAGCGATTTGGCCTGCGTGCGATCCCAGGCGGGCAGTACGCCGGCATGCACCAGCAGGGCATCGGGCAGATCGATCAGGAGTGGCTGGCGGCGCAGCCAGTTCAGCAATTCATCGCAATCGGGCGCTGCCAAAATGTCGGTCAACGTGTCGCTGCGTTTGTGCCGCGCCGCGCCGACCGAGATCGCCAGAAGATGCAGATCATGATTGCCCAGCACGGTGCGGATGCTGTTCTGAAAAGCCCAGCGCAAGACCGAGAGCGAATCGGGCCCGCGGTTGACCAGATCGCCCAAGAGGAAGATTTCATCGGCGTCAGGCTGGTAGTGGATTTGGCGCAACAGATCTTGCAGTTCGGCCCAGCAGCCTTGAATATCGCCGATGACATAACGTGCCATAATCGTAAGCGTCCTTTGTCCTGTTTGTGAAAGCCATGCTCAAAAAACCTTTACCCGATTTAAAAAGCTGGGTCGAGCATTTTTCCAGACTTGAAATCCCGGTATTGCAGCACACCCTCGATGAAATTCGCGCTTTGCGCGACCGGTTCGACGATATCGGCATCCGCGATATTACCCGCTTGGTTAAACATGATCCGCTGTTATCGGTGCGCTTGATGCGTTACCTGGAGGCGCGCCGGCACAGCGCGCAGGTGACCGATGTGACCACGCTGGAGCGCGTGCTGTTGATGATCGGCATGAGTGGATTTTTCCGTGCCTTTGGCACTTCGCCGGTACTGGAAAGCGAACTTGAGTCTTGCGCGTCGGCCTCGCGCCGTTGTCGTCGCGCCTGCGCTCGCGCCTACCTGGCGGCGCAACTGGCCGAAACCATTGCCAACCGGCATTACGACATCACGCCCGACGAAGTGATTGGCGCTGCCTTGATGCACGATTGCGCCGAAATCCTGCTGTGGGTAGCGGCGCCGGAGCTGGCGAGCGAAGTCCTCAAACTCTTGCGCAGCAATCCTGGCATGCGCAGCAAGGTGGCGCA